>CAYUEL010000034.1:0-18220 GCA_964443025.1 uncultured Gammaproteobacteria bacterium
AGAAGCCGGTAGAGCTTCAGGCGAAGCAAGAAGAAATAAACAACGTTCAACAACAAGGCTAACAATACCGTTAATACCAACCCCGCTTTTAATATTGAGATGTTTTTATCATTGTTTAGGCGATAAATATTAGCAACCGGAAAAATAAAAGCAATGATTGTCATAAAAATAGCCATGTGAATAAAGCCTGCTAATGATTGTGCGGCCAATGATGATTCACCTAACCAAGCAATGACAACTGTATCCGTTACCCCCATCAATATCAAACCTAAGCTTGAACTTATAATAGGGGTAGCGTCGCGAATTAATTTAGTGGCAATCTTGAAATTCAACATGAAGCCTCGAACCTTATATTATAATGACAATTTGTGCAGGCAGAGGATTTTAAGAACTCCATTATATCATGTGTTACAGAAAAATAAGTTTTTCTGAGATAAACCGAAAATCGATGGTGAGAAGTATCAAAATCATATTGGCCAATTATTCTGGACTCGTAATTATAAATATCGTTTAATATTGGCTCGATGGCATATGATAATTGTTTAGGCGTAAACTTTAATGTTTCCTTAGATAAATTCAAAATGCCTTTTTTTACTAATAACGCCAATAAACATATGGCCGCATCGCCCTCCACCTCTCTAGCGTACATCCCATATTTAAGTTGATGTGTTGGATTAAAGTGAAAACGCGCTGCCCTGAAAATGCGATCCGTTATTATCAATTTAATTAGGTTATTAAAATTATTCTTCTTTGACTTAGGAATACAATTCAAAATATAATGCATGATTGAAAACTCTACCCTAAGTTCTTCAATAAATCCATAACCCTTTTTTATAAATTTATTTATTTTACCTGAAAATAATGGCAAAGGTCCACTGTTATGAAATGCTTCATGTAAAGTAATCCATCTTGAAAAATGATTTTCATTAATATTAAATGGAATATTAAATCGTTTTAAATATTTTTGCGTCATCACCTGATAACGCTTAAACATTAGATTTGAAAACACATATGTTTTTTTCGGATTCCCCTGGGATGACTTTGAAAAGTAAGGGAAAAATACAGCCACATGTATCTCATTTTTGTCAAAAATTCCTCCTTTGGCATACAGGAGATCTCCAATAATTAAATTGTCAATGGGCTTAATGGAAAATTTATATTTCCCAAATAAAAACTCCTGAGACCTAATCAGCGGTTCTATATTGGAATTTAAATAAGGTTGAATTGAAAATACCGTATCAGACTCACCGAAATACTTCACATAAATTACCCCTGAATCATCGTTAAATTCATGTATTTTATCCGGATCACTTTCTTTTGAATACATAAACGCTGATTGTTCAATAACGGCAACCCTTGAATTTAAATTAAGCCTAATTTCTGTTGACATTATACCGCCCTAAACACATGTAATTTTAGTTTTTCAAGTATTTCATCTTTTACTTCTTCAACCTTCGGACATGGAAGGACAATATTTTTTTCATAGTACCCTGACTGGAAAATAATGTTTTTATCTTTACAACTCTCAAAACACCCAACTTGGAATTTGGCATAGGCTTCCTGAAGTGATTTTTTATAAGCTTCTGCTGAGGTAATTGCACACGCGCTTCCTAAAGCATAGTTTTTATCTTTATAAAACCAGCTTGCTGCAAAAAAGAGTGTACCCAAGTTCACTAAGAAAAAATTAAATAAATTATCTCGCGGCTCCACTTCCTTAACTACAAACGAATGCTGTAGTGGTTGATTAAAATACTCTAAGCAATAGTCCTCATAAAACTCTAACTCAGCCTGCTCTTTTGCTTTTTCTGAGATAAAGTGGCAAGCCCATCCTTTTGAACTTACTTTCCCCATCGCAGGGACATATGTCTTCTCCATTTCACGGATAAATACAATACGCTCCACTAATTCCATCAGTGCTTTTTCTAAAGAGACTTTTTTGCTAGCATCATTACCCGAGGAACTTATTGTTTTATACCCAAATTTGTTAGGTGGCAAATTAGCCATTAGGTCGGTTGTGTAGCAAATTGGATAAGAAGAAATCCGACTTGACTTTATTGTTATATTTTTATTCATGGTTTTCAGAAACGTTTTTAATTCAAACATAATAGTTATACCTTTTTTATTAACCTAAAATAACTGCGTAAAGTGGCTTTTCTTCCTCAAAATGGCAAAGATTTATAATCTCCTCCTCTTTTAATGATCCTAAAACTAAACTTGAATATTCTTTTTTTGTACTCAGTAATAATATGTTTTGTGCAATGTGCCCCGCATGAATACAAGAAAATTTATACGCCCTACTGGCATACCTCGTATTCAATATATTTAGATTTGAACTGATTACAATAATCACTGAGGAATCGCCCAAATTTGTATTTCGGCAGAAGAACATTTTTTTCGGGTCCGTTACTGTATAACCTGTATTTTTAAGTTGATAGCAAATAGGATCCCAAAAATAAATTTCCCAGACCTCTTCCATTCTTATAAGTGCGGTTAAATGCATCACATCCAACCCACCTGCCAACGGAACGGTAAATGAGCCTGTATGATTTTTTAAACCATACCCATAAAACAATAGATTAGAAACCTCTTCAACTTGCATTCTACGGCCAGAAAATCTTCTACTACTATTCCTGTTCTTGATTGCATTTTTGATTTCACAATTACCTTGCTTATCATGCATTTCAAAATAATTTTTTGAATCAAATTTGTTCCCCGAGATATATTGGTGCATACCTAGGCAATAATGCGTTGAAACACCAAGAATGCGATATGTACATAAATCATACATTTTTTCTGCCAGCGATTTTTTCATATTACCCTACCGAAACTGTATATATGGGTATTTCCATTTCATTATCAACATTGAGTAATTCAGCCGCTTTATTTTCAATGATCGCAGGCGTTAACCATGTGTTCAACCCGATCGCTGTAGCATAAAAAATATATTGGTGCGCAAGTTCCGAAACATTAATAAGCAAATTCCGATAGGCACGTTCATGTTTATACCTTATCATATAACGCTTTATGCACGCTGTAATAAAGAGGGTAAACGCGCCTGAACTGGATTTTCTCTGGCCAATACAAATTTCTGATACTTTATTTTTAAAGTTTCCTGGACCTACCAGACACAAGGCATGCCCCTTAGGATCGTAGTGATAAACTCCAAGACCAATACCCTGAACTCGATGCACAACAACATAGGTTTCTAATGCAACAAACCGTGTATCGTAAAAATTTTTAATATTGTCTAATAGATTATTTCTAAATTTTACAAGATCCCTATTGCTCACTTGAAGCAGTGTTGCTAATGCTTCCAAATCCACCTGATTGGAATTTAATGGCGAGGCACTATTTCGATTAATGATTATTTTCTCAAAACATTCGTTTTTTATAGCCTCAACATTTCCTGGAGGAAGATTTATTTTAATTTTCGTTGCTATTAATTTCCATACTTGATTCGTTTTCAGGTTATCCTTAGGAAAAACCCTACCATCGACATTACTTTCATTTTTATCATCAACACATTCAATGTTTTGACTTTTTAGGTGATATATTAATGCATTGGTCCATTTATAATGTTTCCACATGCCAATTTGTTCGGTTGGGAAATCTGAAAGCGTTTTTATTATAATTTTATGTTCCATCAGACTTCCCAGAAACTTTTTAACTTCATCCACGTTCTTACAAAAAACTTTTGACAAATAACCTGATATTTTCTCAATATCACAATTTTTATCCATGATTTTAATAAGATGTGAAAAAATCTCTCTGTTTATTAAAACAATACTTTTTTCACTCACAATCTCTACTCGAACATGTTTAGAGAAAATCCGGTCTATATTTAATAGAGGATTTAAATAAATATCGTTGCTCATAATACTGCATACCCCATACATGATTCTGAAACACTATCAAAACCAATTAGCTCCTCAACCTTCCTTTCATGACATGAATATCCCGAATACATATTCAATCCATAAGCCCTTACTATAAAATCTAAATTTTGATAAATATGCCCCAAATCATATAACATCACACGGTAACTTCGTGAGTAGCGGTAACGATACATGCCTCTCTCAAAGACACAAGAATAAACAATTGCAAATTGAGGTATAAAGTTTAATCGTCTTGAATCTATTATTAAATTTTTATCAATAATCATTCTTATTTCTGATTTTTCTAATCTTCTTAATAATGTTAAATAGTGATCATTAAACTGGTAATGGTATATTCCAGGGTCAATCCCTTCTATCTGATGAATCAGCAAGTAGAATTCATATGGATGTCGAGATCCTCCGGAAGGAACGGTTTTTCGTATATGTTTTCCCGTTACCTGCATCTCGCGATATCCCGTTTTACCAAAAGCAAAATATAATAATCTTCCTAATTTTTTCACATCAATCATAGTGCCTGTTTTTTTACTATCTAAGATGTTTTTTATGGAGATTGTTTCATCAATGGTTGGTTTATCTAAAACAACCCTTGGACCTGAATATTCTTTAAAATTTTTTGGTGGTGTTTTTTCCTTAACATAGTTTTCCATCATGGCAATGTCATATATATTTCCCATTTTGTTCGCATAAGAAATCCTTGGCGTTTCCGCGGTATGTTGATGAAAAACGCCTGCTTCACCCCAATTATTAACTTCCCATGATTCATTTGATTCCGTTATATTTTTAAGTTTTTTTATAAATCCAGTCCTGCATAAAGTATCAATGTGCGAAACTGCTTGTTCGTATCTTACATTTAACATCATCGAAACAAAATTATTCACATCTGTGATAGATTTTGGTTTTTCCAAATACCGCATTAATTTTTTAAGCGGCTTATTATCTAATACTTTTAAATTGTAACTTTTCTGTTTAATGGGATGGTGCAAATAGCAAACGCCATTAACACAGTACATACGTAACGCCGGATCAGCGATTAATAGAGACATGATTACCCCTTAAAACAGGAAGGGGAGTAACCCCTTCCTGTCCCGCAAATTACTCGTCAGCTTCATCTTCATTAGGAATTTGCACAGAGATACATCCCTGACGCGCTTCCCCAAGATTGATATCACCTTCATTTTCTTCGATGATGTCAAAGATTTCAGTAACTGATTTTTCATTGGTTGGGTTAATGTTATTATTATTCATCATTACCTCCTATTTGTTGTTCTAGTATCGCCATTATACAAATTTAAATTTAAACAACAACCCAGCAAACACTAGAATTTTTAAATTTTTATGACCATGCAGCAAATATCTCCATTCATTTGGGTGGTTTTATTATGTTTTGCGTAAGTCCTGTGAGTGTTGTAAAATGAGTTATGGATAATGTATTTATTAAAGAACTGCAATTAAGCGCCATTATTGGTTGTTTAAATTGGGAACGTAAGATCAAGCAAACGTTATTGCTTGATCTTGAATTAGCCGTTGATTGCAAAGCGATCAGTCTTACTGATGATCTTAAAGATGCGATCGATTATGCGGCTCTGAGCCACCGGGTTCAAGATTATGTCTCAAGTACGTCTTTTAAATTAATTGAAACACTCGCCCAACACATTGCTGACCTTATTCAAAAGGAATTTTCTGTTACCCAACTAAAACTTACTCTTTACAAACCAGGCGCCCTACCCTCCGCTCATAGGGTCGGGATAACCATTGAAAGATGACTTGCAGAACGCATTTTGCGTAAGTACTGCTATACTTTCAGGATGTTTAAATACTTACCTACAGACCCTAATTCGGCCCGCAGCATCATCAAAGCGGGTTTTCGACTTTACGCGGACAGTTTTAAATATTCTTTAGCATTGTCTATTTCCATGAGCCTTATATTAACTATAGCGTTCCTTTTTTTCTCCTTGTACACACAGATCAATGATTTTTTAATATCCTTTTTTGTTAGTATTACTGGGTTAATTTTTTTCATCCCTCTTGTTAAACGTATTTACAGCGTGGGGGCTGGTTTACCGATCACCACAAAACATGCTTATGATGGATTTTTATCGCATTTTATCCGCATTACTATATTAATCTGCCTATTAAATTATTTTTCGATATTTATTATATTTGTCTTATCAGCAGCATCTGCGCATCCTACTGCCATGTTGTTGCTTGCATTTACAGTAGTAATAGGTTACACGTATTTTATTTTAAAAATATATTTTGCGAATATGTTTATTATCCTTGAAAATAAGCACATATGGGCTGCTTTAAAATCAAGTGTTAGCATTGAATATCATCATATGTGGTTAACTTTTTGGGTAATATTTGCATTTTTGACATTATTTTTAATTGTTGTTACGTTTCTATCGCCTTATTTCACCAACTCGATACTTTCAGAAAGCTTATTTAACGCGGTTGTAAGCATCATCGGAATCCCCATGTTTATTGCGATACAAATTACTCAATTCTTTAATTTGAAGAATCTACGAGAGAAATAAGATCTTTTAGCTTCTTCAAAGCAGCTTTTTCAATTTGACGAATTCTTTCTAATGAAACACCAAATCTTACACTAAGATCTTCTAATGTTGATTTTTTATGACTCAACCAACGCTCTTTTAAAATGACTTGTTCACGTTCGCCCAGTTTGTTTAGGGCTTGATAAAGCTGATTTTGCGCGCCAACAACCGAAGTACTTTGCTCAAGCACGATAGCGGGATCCGCTTGATAATCAATTAGTTCATATTCACACTCTAAAGGCGTGTCATGCGCATTTAATCGCATTTCCATTTCACGAACCGCATCCGGTGAAACATCAAGATCTTTCGCAACACCTTCAATTTCTTCTTCACTGAACCAACCTAAGCGCGTTTTCATTTTACGCAGATTAAAAAATAATTTGCGTTGGGCTTTTGTTGTTGCAACACGGACAATACGCCAATTACGTAAAATGAATTCGTGAATTTCAGCTTTGATCCAATGTACCGCAAATGCAGCCAAGCGTACATTTTTTTTGGGATCAAACCGTTTTACCGCTTTCATTAGTCCGATGTTGCCTTCTTGAATAAGATCTGCAACTGCCAATCCATAACCAGAATAGCCCCTTGCGACACGTATCACAAAACGTAAATGGCTTAGTACGAGACTTCGCGCAGCATCTAAATCATTTTCTTCTTGCAAGCGACGGGCAAATTCAAATTCTTGTGACTCTGAAAGCATGGGGATTGAATTGGCATAAGCCATATAAGCTTCCACACTGCCGCCAGGCAGGGAAACTTGAGAGGGCCGTAAGGTATTGTTTTGCATGCTTTTTACTCCTCTACCACCATTAGCAGTCTTACCTAGAGAGTGCTAAAAATAATTCTAGCACATCAGGTATGTTGTTGCCAGAGGTAGCGGGTGACTGATATCCAAGCGCCTAACATTGCCACCCAACATGAAAGTATCACAATTCCCACATTCACTTTCCAACCCAGTGTGGCAGGTTGCCATTGGCTTGCATAAGCTTGGAGAAGCTCATACAAAGGTTCTTTTAAGAATGCGCCTGCCATTATTAGAATTAACAAACCCAAACCACTTCCCAACAAGCCTATCCAAAAACCCGTGTACAAAAAAGGTCTACGCACAAAACTATTACTTGCACCCACCATTTTTGCTACTTGAATTTCCTGTTTACGTTGTATTAATTGGCCACGAATAGTATTACTAACCACTAACAATAACCCAACACCTAATAACACGCCTAATATAGCGACTGTTTTTTGCAACAACGCTAAAATAGATTGCATACGCATCACCCAAATGACATCAATACTTGCGGTAGCAATTTCAGGGATGGCATCGAGATCTAGTTGCAATTGTTTAAGTGCTTCAACATCCATACTTGCAGGCAAAATAGTAAGAACCGCGGGTAAAGGATTATAATCCAACACCGCCAGCGCATCACCCATATCTGTTGTGGATTGAAATTGCATTAACGCCTCTTCGGGTGTTAAATAAGTAATTTGCGCAATATTTTCTTGCAATTTTAATTGATTAACCAAACCCATGGCTTGCTCTTCGGATAAATTATCCTGCAAAAATAAGGTGATTTCTCCGCCTTGCTCCCATTGTTTTGCAATTGTATTAAGATTATCACTCGCCCAATAAAGTGCAACAGGCAAACATAATACAATAGCAAACACACCCAGTGCCACTATTGTTGCTAAAGGTGTTTGCCAAAGATATCGGAAACTTCGTTTGCATTCACGTGCATGCTGCCAACGCCACATTTTAAAACGTTGTGTTTGCTTCGGCACGTACCGTTTATTTTGTATCCGGGATTTAACTGGCTTCATGTTGTAACTCAAGTTGATTCAAGGTTATTCGACCTTTTGCTAAGTTTAAAATTGGATATCGAGCACTTTCAATTAATTCCAAATTATGCGTGGCAATTAAAACTGTCGCACCCACTTGATTGAAACGCTCAAACAAATTCATGATGCTATGTGCTAAATCAAAATCTAAATTACCCGTAGGTTCATCTGCTAATAATATGGAAGGTCTATTAACAATAGCGCGTGCAATACTCACACGTTGTTGTTCTCCACCTGAAAGGCTTGCAGGATTCACAAGCATTTTATCAAGTAACTTCACCGTTTCAAGTGCCGCTTGTACACGCTTTCTAATGTCAACCGGTGAAAAACCTGCGACATATAAAGGTAATGCGACATTTTCAAATACATTGCGATCAGTTAACAACATAGGATCTTGGAAAACGACACCAATATTCTGTCTGAATTTTGCGATCTTTGCGCCTGATAAGCGACTTAAATCCAACCCATCGACAATAATCTGTCCATGACTGGGTCGTTCCAGTAATGTTAATAGTCGTAATAAAGTACTTTTTCCAGCTCCGGAATGTCCCGTTAAAAAAGCCATTTGACCTTTCAACAAGGAAAAATTAATATCGGTTAATGCGCTAATGTCGCCTGCGTATTTTTTAGAAACCTGTTTGCATGTAATCATGTTACTTAACCTTTCTCATGTTCTAGTAAAGCCTGTACAAAGGTCTTTGCATCGAACGGTTTGAGATCATCCACTTTTTCACCGACCCCAATGAAACGGATAGGAATACTTTGTTGCTTGGCCAACGCAAACACCACACCACCTTTTGCCGTCCCATCCAGTTTAGTTAATATTAGACTATTAATGTCAACTGCTTGTTTAAATTCTTTGGCCTGAAGTAATGCATTTTGCCCAATGGTTGCATCCAGCACAAGCATTACTTCGTGAGGCGCATGAGGGTCAAGTTTCTTAACGACGCGTGTCACCTTTTTTAATTCTTCCATCAAATGTGATTGAGTATGTAACCGACCGGCCGTATCCGCAATAACGATATCAACGCCACGCGCAATTCCTGCTTGAAACGCGTCATAAACAACTGCTGCGCTATCAGCTCCATGTTGCTGCGCAATGACAGGCACTTGATTCCGTTCGCCCCACACTTGAAGCTGCTCAATTGCTGCAGCTCGAAATGTATCGCCTGCTGCCAATAAAACGCTTTTACCTTGGGCTTGAAAATAATGAGCCAATTTTCCGATAGTCGTGGTTTTGCCTGCACCATTAATACCGACGACCACAATCAATGTGGGTTTCGCTTCTGTGATTGCTTGCAAGTGATGAGGCATCGATAACAGTTTCATCAACTCTTCACCCAGCGCATTAAACACGGCTTCTCCATCGTTAAGCTCATGACGTTTCAGTTTCGCGGTTAAATCATTGATGATCTCTTGTGTTGCTTCAACCCCTACATCCGCCAGTAGCAGCTGTGTTTCAATTTCCTCCAGTAAATTTTCATCAATCGTTTTTGCGCCCAAAAGCAAATTAGCTAAATTATTTGTCAGTTGATGCCTTGTTTTACTTAATCCCTGCTTAATACGTGAAAATAAGCTCTGATTTTCTGAATGTTCTAATTTTTCAGGTTGATTGGTTGTTTTCTTCTTAAAATGGAATATCATGTTATTACCTTCAGGAGTTTTTGTTCATGTGCCCTAGGATAGCAATTTTCACCTTGTTTTGTCTAATCTGGACAACTGCATTAACGCAAGCCCTTCCAACCACAGAGTATACACTTCCCAATGGACTTAAGTTGATTGTCCGCGAAGACCATCGTGCACCGATCGTTACGGTGCAAATCTGGTACAAAGTCGGATCGAGCTACGAACATATGGGAATTACAGGTATATCACATATCCTCGAACACATGATGTTCAAAGGCACAAGTAAATACCCTGGCACACAATTCGCCGATATTATCACTCAACAAGGCGGTGTATTAAACGCATTCACGAGTTACGATTTCACCGGCTATTACCAATCATTACCTAAAGAACAATTATCAATTGCACTCGAACTTGAAGCCGATCGCATGCGCAATATCAATTTTACAAAAGAAGCTTTTGATACAGAGTTACAAGTCATTATTGAAGAAAGACGCTTGCGCACCGATGACGTTCCAACTGAACTTACCTATGAACGTTTTAGTGCTGCTGCATTCGTGAATAACACATACCGTAATCCTATTATCGGTTGGCCAGATGATATTAAAAATGCAACGCATGAACAATCGCTTCATTGGTATCAACGTTGGTACGCACCTAATAATGCGACCGTTGTTGTAGTAGGCGATGTCAACCCTGAAGAAGTGAAAAAACTTACATCAAAATATTTTGAAGTGATTAAAACATCTGTTATTCCTGAAGCTCCTGTACAACACGAGGTTGTTCCTTTAGGTGAAAAACGTATCATTGTAAAAAGACCCGCCAATATGCCACAACTTTACATGGGTTTCTATGTGCCTGTGATACTGACAACACAAGAGGCTTGGGAAATTCCTGCATTAACCGTTCTTGCAACTATTTTAGATGGTGGTGAAAGCACACGTTTCGCTAAACATCTCATTCGTGAACAAGCAATCGCAGCGGGTATATCCACCTGGTATTCCCCCATGATGAGGCAAGGTACTTTGTTTACTATTTCAGCCGTACCTAAACCCGGAAAAACATTAACGGAACTTGAGGATGCTATTTGGCAAGAAATCGTCGCATTGCAAACAACTTTAGCTGATAAGCAAGAGCTTGAACGCGCTAAAATACAATTCAAGGCAGGTGATGTTTATCAAAAAGATTCCATTAGCACGCAAGCCATTGAAATTGGTAGTTTGGAAAGTGTTGGATTACCTTGGCAAACGAATGAAGAATTCTTGCAAGAAATTGATAAAGTAACGCTCAAGCAAATACAAGCTGTCGCACAAAAGTATTTCACACGTGACAATCTTACGGTAGCCATCTTAGAACCTATTGCAATGCAAAACGGGGGTTCCTAATCATGTTTGCAACATTCAAAAAACATCCTGAAAAAGCAATTATTATCTTAGTCCTTCTTGTTCTTTTACCTGCATTTTTTATAGTTCAACACTTTTGGCCAATGAGCGCTCGATTCAGCACTGCTCATGTTGCCAGTGAACATGGCATTTTTGACATTCATCATTGGCAAGAGAATGGTGCTCAAGTTGCATTTGTACCATTACCTGAATTACCCATCGTTGATATCACTATTTTATTTCCCGCAGGATCTGCTTTTGATAACGAACAACATGGTTTGGCTTTTTTGACTGCTCAAATGATTGGTGAAGACACCGATACGCAAGATGCACAAAATATTCATGAAGCATTTGAAAATGTCGGATCAAAATTTTCTACGGAAGTAACACGGGATTATTCCGCAGTTTATTTGCGAACATTAAGCGACCATTCTTCTTTAACTCCATCTATTGATATGTTAAAACAGTTATTAGAAACAACCACATTTAAAGAGGCTACTTTCCAACGTGAAAAAAATCGATTGTTAGCTGCAATCCAACTGCGCGACCAATCCCCCGGTAATCTTGCTCAAATTGATTTTTATGAAGCAGCGTACGGTGAACATCCTTATGCACATCCAATCATGGGTACGCAAGATACAATACAAGCATTAACCACTCAAGATCTAGATAAGTTTTTTTCATCCTATTATGCACGTAATTACGCGGTGATCGCGATCAGTGGTGATATCTCTCTTCGTCAAGCACAAAATATTGCGAATGATTTACTGGAAGGCTTACCATTAGGAATTGCAAGTACTCAAATTCCATTGGTCCCCACGCCACAGGCAAAAAAAGATCATGTTACTTTCCCATCAACACAAACACATATTTTGCTTGGAATGCCAGCGATGGCAAAAGGTAATCCTGACTTCTTTGCTTTTTCCGTAGGGAATCATATATTAGGCGTAAGTCCATTGGTATCGCGATTATTTAGCGTGGTACGTGAACAAGAAGGCTTGGCTTATAATATTGCGAGTTATCTTGTCACATTAAAGCAACCCGGCCCTTTTGTGGTTAATTTACAAACACGTGGCAATGAGGCAAAGAAAGCGCTCGATTTAGCTCAAAAAACATTGGAACAATATATACAACAAGGCCCAACTGAAGATGAAATTAAAAATGCCAAAGCCAATATCAATGGCAGTTTCGCATTAGGCATCGGCAGTAATGAAGCAATTGTAAACCTCGTTGCTATGATGGCTTTTTATGGTTTACCTTGGGATTATTATCAAACTTATCGAGATAATATTAATGCCGTGACGAAAGAAGATATTCAACGTGTACTTCGAGAATATTTACCATTATCAGAATTTGTACAAGTATCCGTGGGCGAACATGCCCCCTAAAAATCATCAGCTACGTATTATTGGCGGCAAGTGGCGTTCGCGCATTATTACGTTTCCAGAGGTTGATACGATTCGCCCCACCCCCAATCGCGTGCGAGAAACTCTGTTTAATTGGATAAAACACATCATTGTAAATGCAAACTGTTTAGATCTTTTTGCAGGCAGCGGCGCTCTTGGATTTGAAGCATTATCACGTGGTGCAACACATGTGACTTTTGTCGATAATCACGCAACCATCATTACCCACCTGGAAGCTCAGGGTAAACAATTAGAGGCCTTGGATTTTGAATGTGTCTGTCTCGATGCACTAGCATGGCTTTCTCAACCCGCCATAAAGAAATTTAATATCGTTTTTCTAGATCCTCCTTTCTCCCTGTCACTGATTGGCCCCTGCTTGCATCTCTTGTTTGAGAACCATTGGCTGGCCTCAGACGGGCTGATTTACGTAGAACAAGCCTCTGATTTGAGTGACCTCACATTGCCTGAGGGGATTTCTCTGTTGCGCCATAAACGAGCTGGCGATGTTTATTATGGATTACTTCAAGCTTGTGGATAAGTTTCCTCGTTAAATCAATCAGATGGTCAATTATTTGACACCCTGTCAATCCTCGACGATAGTTAGATTAGCCGTACGGGGGTCCCCTACGGCAAGAGCTAAACCCTTAAGGGAGTGCCTATCATGAGACAAGAAAAACCAAATTCCATTTCCTTTGGCCCCGTAAACTACGATAAAGACAAACATGTGCTTCGCACACAAGGTAATTTTGGTGACACTAAAATTACATGTTCCATCACGGAAGATGCTTTAAAAGAAGTTTACTTCACCAAAGGCGGAGAGAAAGAATGTGTGTTGTCGTTTAAACAACATGAACCACAAATTCAAAAAGCTGTCATGAAAAAAATTCAGCTGAAAGAATGGCGCGTTCCTAACAAAGAAATCTTGTTAAATGGAAAAGATCTTCGACAATATGGTGAATGATACATAATAACCTCACAAACAGGGGCGCTTAATGCGCCTCTTTTTTTATACTGCGCGCAAAATAAACTCTAATCCTTTGTTGTAATAGTTTATCTTGATAATTGATATCATGTTGATCCTATAAATTTTTAATCCTAAGGTTCGTTTTATTGTAAACATCGTACCGAATGGTGCTTGCGATAATTTGATGATGAGGTTTAATTCCTTCGATAAACTCAGCACCTACAGGACGTTTGATAACCAATTTCGGAATTTTAGATAAAGTAGCATGAATAATGGGTTGTTGTGACATATCATCCCCATGCAACGCTTGCAAGATTTGCATATCTTTTTTTACCAATGCTGATTTTTTACGTTTGGGAAACATCGGATCATAATAAGCCACATCCAATGAATGATCATTCGCTGTCTGCAAATAATCTAATGCATCTGCATGAACGACTTTCATACGTTCAGCAACGCTTGCAAAATCAGGATGCGACGCCAGCTGTTTTACCGCATGTGTCAAACATTCAGCCAATAAAGGATGACGCTCGATCAACGTCACATGTGCACCGCAATACGCGAGCCAATAGGCATCTTTGCCCAAGCCTGCGGTCATGTCCAACACGCGCAGTGTCGTTTGCTTATGCAGGCCCATGGCCTTGGCGAGTGGATCAGTTTTGCGGCCTCGTTGCCGTAGTCGCTGTTGATAGGCTGGTAACGTAAAATCAATGACCCATTCCATGTGGGGCGGCGTGGCACAACGCAACGTGCAACCTTGAGGCGTATGAACTAACTCGACTTTCATCTGTGGATAACTCTGTGCATGAACTGAGGATTATTCTGTGACGCCTTGCCAGGACTAGTCCTTATGCTTTTACGCCTTGTGGATAACTTTAGGCTATACGAATGGCGGCGGCAACTAATCCTATCAAACCACCAAATACGGCACCCCAAACAACCAACCACCCTAGATGTTGACGGATCATATCCGACACAATGTCTTTGACCATTTGGGGGCTTAACTCATCCAAGCGGCTTTGCACAATGTGTGACACTTTTTCATGCACTTGTTCCGATTGCATGGACGTTTGCATTTTATCTTCTAACGCTTGTTGAAAAGAGCCACTGTGCGCAATTACTTTCATCTCTTGCCTTAATTTTTCTAAAAAAGGTTCACGGAAGCTTTCCAAAACTTTCGAACCGCCAAACATATTCAACATGCCGCCAAATTGCGAACTCATAATAATGCTTGTAAATGCATCAAATGAAGGTGAAATGTCGAGATCATCGATGATATCATCAAAGTTAATCATTTCTTTTTGTTGAGTATCATGAAAAAACCGCGTCATGTTATCTTGATTAAAAAATTGTTGCATTACTAACTGATATATTCCCACTTTAAATTCTTCAAAACGATTGGGAATAACACCTGAGCCATACAACCCAGGTACTTTTTCAAATAACATATGAATGGCCAATGCATTCGTGATCGATCCCGCCAACGCAAATAAACCCATATCCATAAGATAAGCGTTATTGAGCAGATAACCTATTGCTAAAATTGCTGCAGCGATGATGTGACTAAAAAGTGATTTATTCATGTGGGTATTGTACCTGAAAAATTGCTATTCCCTGATATCCTCAGGTAAAATGCATCCATAAATAACATTCGGGGGGCATATGAGTCAGCCTATATTTAAATATTCACTATTATTCACGATAACGGTAGCAGTTTTTTTTGCAAGTAGCGTTCCATCATTAGCCAACGCTCAAGAAGCATCACTCACTTCAATACAGAAAAAACTTGCAGAACTAGAGGCTTCTTCGGGTGGACGACTTGGAATATCTGCCGTCAATACGGCGAACAACACACACATTCAATACCGATCTGACGAATATTTTCCAACGGGCAGCACATTTAAAGTGATGGGCGTTTCCGCCATGCTCCAACAAAGCACAACAGATCATGATTTAATGCAGCAAAAAATAACTTATGAAAGAAAAGATATCTCTTCTTGGTCCCCTGTTACGGAAAAACATATATCGCAAGGCATGACGATCTTTGAATTGTGCGCAGCTGCCATCACACACAGCGATAATACGGCAACTAATCTTCTTATCAAAAAATTGGGCGGGCCAGAAACGATTACTGCTTTTGCCCGCTCCATCGGCGATAATTTCTATAGAATGGATGGAATGAACGGCACATCTGATATCCGCACTTTTTCAACACCTGCTGCAATGCAAACAAGTTTGCAACAACTTGCGTTAGGTGATGCCTTGGCTGCAAAGCAACAGGAACAATTAGTAGAGTGGATGAAAAATAATACCACGGGTAATGCTCGGATTCGCGCTGGTGTTCCAACAGGATGGATTGTTGCGGATAAAACAGGATCAGGTGATTACGGCATAACCAACGACATTGGCGTTATTTGGCCACCCAAATGTGCGCCTATCGTTGTGGCGATTTATTATATACGTGATGATCAAAAAAATGCGGCGCGTCGTCCTGATGTGGTTGCATCAGCCACACGTATCGTGATGAATGAATTCGCACAAACAGATCAATGTATTCAACAGGTACAATAACCCTATGCAACACGATGTGATTGACAAAATACTCAACGGTCTTGGTGAAATGGGCTCGGATGTAAAAGCACGTTTACGCACCGAGCTGCAACGCGCATTAGCCAATCAAGGGCTTGTCACTGCTGAAACTTTTGAAACTCAAAAGCAAGTGTTACTTCGTACACGGCAAAAACTCGAGGCCCTTGAAAAACGTCTTACCGACCTTGAGGCTGGACAACGTTAGTGCGCGTTTTATCTAGCATTCGATAAAACAAGGCTTCGTGCATGTGTTCATTTCTGACGTATTGAACACCGTCTAACATCGCAATGGTTTTAGCCACTTTTAAAATACGATGGTAACTGCGAACGGATAATCCTAGTTTTTCAGTAGCTTCAAAGAAATAATGTTGCGTGGGTTTATCAATGGGAAGTTGTTGTAAACCTGCAGTTGTAATATGAGCATTTAAACAACCTTGTTCTTCGTATTGTTGTTGATGCAATGCGGTGACAATAGCGCGTACTTTACCACTCATTTCTTCTTCTTTTTTAGGCTGCATTAAATCTTTGATTTTAACTTTGGGCACTTCAAGTTGAAGATCGATACGATCTAATATGGGCCCTGATATTTTCCCATTATATTGCTCAATTTTTTGTGGTGTGCAACGGCATTCACGCGTTGGATCCGTCAAATAACCACAAGGGCATGGGTTCATCGCACACACTAATTGAAAACGCGCGGGAAGTTTAATCGTGTTCGCTGCTCGAGCAATCGTGATTTCACCACTTTCAAGTGGTTCACGAAGAGATTCAATGACCTTGCGCGGAAATTCAGGCAATTCATCCAAAAACAAAATACCATTGTGCGCTAATGAAATCTCGCCCGGTTTCGGGTCACCACCGCCACCCACTAAAGCAATGTTCGATGTCGTATGATGCGGCGAACGAAAGGGTCGACGCTTCCAATGATCGGCTCTAAAACCTTCGGAACTGATTGAATAAATACCAGCGACCTGCAATGCTTGTTGCTCATTGAGCAATGGCAATAATGTGGGTAATCGCTGCGCCAACATGCTTTTTCCCGTGCCAGGTGGCCCGTTCATGAGCACGCTATGTCCACCAGCTGCTGCGATTGTTAACATCCGTTTTGCTGTAGGTTGGCCTTGTATGTCCGCAAGATCCAATGTACTTTCATACGGTGTTGGAATTGTTTTTTTCGCCAGAGGCAATGTTTCTTTACCCATCAAATGCGCGGTTACGGCAAGTAAATTATGTGCCACAAAAATTTTGGCATCGCTTAATGCCGCTTCATGTTGATTATAATGCGAACATATCAATGTTTTTTCAGCTTGTTTTGTTGCGATGGAAAAAGGCAACATTCCATATACAGGTCTTAGATCACCTGTTAAACTTAATTCCCCTGCAAATTCATATTGCTCTAAAATTTGTGGTGGAATATATCCTGCTGCAGCTAATGTGCCAATGGCGATAGGCAAATCAAAACGCCCGCCTTCTTTGCGCAAATCAGCAGGTGCTAAATTAACAGTGATTTTTCGCGGACGTATATCAAAACCCGCATTCACCAATGCGGCACGTACACGATCTTTGCTTTCTTTAACGGCAGTTTCAGGTAATCCAACAATCGAAAATCCCGGAATGCCGCCACGCAAATGAACTTCAACCCTCACTTCCGGAGCGTACATTCCTTGATTAGCACGGGTAAACACAGTTGCATTGTGCATGATGATGTTCCTTGTTTTTATTTTTATTAAACACAATCTATCATGCACAATTATTAAATACAAGTGACGCCCCTACCGGGGCTTATTCACATTATTCATCGTATCCCCCCATTTGTCGCGCCGATGGCGCGACTACATGGGGGGCTAGCATTGTTACGCGCCTACGGCGCTGCGGGAAGTTTATTTGATGTTGCCATTTTGGTGCCGGTTCGGGTTGTGTGATACCAGGAAAATGGCAACCGGCTAATGACTTACCGCAACAAAACATA
>CAYUEL010000035.1:0-9763 GCA_964443025.1 uncultured Gammaproteobacteria bacterium
GAACAGAGCAAATTAAGTGTGAATTAGGCGGTGGAGTAAGTGAACAAGCCGTTAAAGATGAGTTAATTAAAATGTTTAAAGATGAGCTTAATTCACCAAATCAACCTGTTTTTGGCGATTTAATTAAATATGCCCAACAGAACAAAATTGATCCTACTTCAATTAATACTTTCGATGACTTATATGCTCTATATATTAACCAAGACGGCAAATCTGGTTATTATCAAGAGAATAGTACTAAAGAACAATTTTTCATGGCCGAAATTTTTAACAACGATGACTACGAAGATAAAAGCGGAGCTAAAGATAATCTTGCAGTGTATCAAGAAAAATTTGACGTTACTCAATACACGGAAACTGTTAAAGAAACACCCGTAGTAAACTTTAAATCGGGAATGCAAGCAAAAACAGCGTCTAACAATAATGCGGCTGGCGCTGATCCAAATGCAGGCGCTGGTTCACCCACAAAAAAGAACAAACATTAGTAATCTATTGTACCGAGGGTCGGAATCGAACCGACACTCCCAAAAGGGAACAGGATTTTGAGTCCAGCGCGTCTACCAGTTCCGCCACCCCGGCAATCCGTGGTTATTATACACTCTCTTTTCCGTCATTGCGAGCGCAGCGTCATTGCGAGCGTCCCTCTTGTTGTCATTGCGAGCGTCCCTCTTGTTGTCATTGCGAGGCCGTTAGGCCGAAGCAATCCATTCAAGAAATAGATTGCTTCGCTGCGCTCGCAATGACAACTAGGTAATATAATCCACACTCGCCAGCTGATAAGGCGGATCCGCAATGCGCAAATAACCTTGCTCAGTAATACCCTTAACCTGAGTCGTAATATATTGGCCCGCATAAGCAATATCCAATATTCGGCCTTGTAAATAATCGTACCGTTGCCAATGAGGCAAGAAAGCGGGCAATCCATGTTGCGCAAACGTATCCAATGTGTGCACGAGTTGGCGTGTTAATTGAATCGCCCATTGTGTACGAGAAACTTTACGCGGACATACCTGGTGGCAATCTGTCCAAGGTTGTTCAATGTATTGCGCCACCACGGGTGGCATCTGAATATTCAAACCAATCCCAATAACCACAAAGCTTGGACCAAGGGCATCTCCTACTACTTCCGTTAAAATACCCGCAATTTTTGCGCCATTGACATAAACATCATTAGGCCATTTCAGCGCAACGCCGTTCACACCCATTTGCGATAATAATTCTGCGACACAGACACCTACCGCCAAGGTTAAACCTGATATTTCCGTTAAGGGCTTATCAAACCGCCACAACAAGGATAAATAAATATTACATGCAAATGGAGACAACCATGGTCGCGCTTGGCGACCTCGACCCTTGGTTTGTTTTTCGGCAAGGCATAATAGCGGTTTATCGAGCGACGCGTTGGCTTGCTGTAAACAATGATCATTCGTGGACGTAATTGTTTCGAATATATTCACATTCAATTGAGGGAACGATTGTTTAATAGCATCAGCGTTAAGTAAATCAAGCCCATTAAATATACGATACCCACGGCCTTTTACCGCATCGATGTTCAACCCCATGAGGCGCAGCGATTCCACCATTTGATGTACGCGCGAACGGCTGACATTTAAATCAAGACGCAGTTGTTCACCCGAATGAAATTGTCCATTGGCGAGAAGTAAAACTAGTTTTTTCTCAAGAGCATTCATAATTGGTAATAATTTCCTTCATTAGATTGCTTCGGCCTGCGGCCTCGCAATGACAAACTTCCTGTCATTGCGAGGCCGCAGGCCGAAGCAATCCATGGTATCATGTTCCGATGATTAAATTAACACCAGATATAGTATTCACCCAAGGCTCGATGACACAAGCCTTGCGCACTATCACAGGCGGGGAACCGGTGATTACGGTAGTGCAAGAAAAATATGCTGATAGTAACGAAGTAACACGCCGTTATCTTGAATGTGATCGCATTTGGATACGTGATGTTGTTATTACGTATAAAGATCAACGCTTAATGTCGGCACGTACGTGTGTATCAGAACATGCCGCGCAACATAATTTAAATTATTTATTAACGTTGGGTGACAAACCGCTCGGTGATTGGTTGTTTGCACAGGATATTAAATTAATTAAACGTGATATTGATTCTGAAAATGCACGTCGTGTTTCATTGTATGAAGTGCTGGGTGAACAGTTGATGATTCAGGAAGAGTTTGATTTTTTCCGTCATTCCCGCGAAGGCGGGAATCCAGGAGAATTACAAACGCTGGATTCCCGCCTTCGCGGGAATGACGAAGCATGAACATTCACCCCTATCTCAAACTCATCCGCTTTGATAAACCTATCGGGACGTTGCTATTGTTTTGGCCAGTGGCATGGGCGTTAATGCTTGCGACTGACAATAACCCGCCGCTGAAACTTATTGTCATATTCACATTAGGCGTGTTTTTAACACGATCAGCTGGTTGTGTGATTAACGATATCATCGACAGAAAATTAGATAAACATGTCGAACGCACGCGATCACGTCCATTGGCGCAAGGCGATGTATCCTTGCGAGAAGCATGGGTATTATTTGCGGTGTTAATGCTATTATCCGCTAGCTTATTACTATTTTTAAATCCACTTTGTTTTTATCTCGCTTGTATCGCTGCGATACTCACCTATTTATACCCCCTCACCAAACGACTCACCTATTTTCCGCAATTGGTTTTAGGTATTACGTTTAACATGGGCGTATTAATGGTTTACGCGGCTTATTTGAATGATATTTCTATAGAAGGTTATTTACTTTATACCGCGGCTATTTTTTGGACCCTCGCCTATGACACGCTTTACGCCATGAGCGACATCAAAGATGACATTAAAATTGGCATTAAATCAACGGCGATTAAATTCGGTAAATACAGTTTAGTTTGGGTGATTGGATTTTACGCAGTATTTTATGGGTTATTGTGGATTGCAGGAATTGCATGGTACGCATTACTCATTGCCATTGCTTTTACAGGATATATTTTGGTGCAAGCTTATTATAAGAAAGATTATTTAAAAGCGTTTAAAATGAATGGATGGATTGGGGTTGTTGTTTTTCTTGGATCGCTTACACTCTGACACAAGATGAGAGCGAGTGATCGGATGGGTCATATTTTCTACATCCGCTCACTTTGTTCGCGGTTCTGAGAGCGAGTTAAATGTACGCATTCAAAATCTCGGTACTATCCTGCCATCTGAACCGCGAACATTAGAGAGCGGATGCGCGATATTGAACTTCACTTATTTCCAGAACGAGGTTGTATTATTGCTTTGCGCATCCGCTCACTTTGTTCGCGGTTCAGATTGCAGACTCAGCGCAATACAATCCGCATACTGCGCGTATTCGCGCGGTATTCCTTTTGGGAAACGAAGTGAATGATCAACTGTATTCTAGCTCAACTGATCCGCTCTCTAGCGTTCGCGGCTCACGTATGCGATTGTCGCAAGGCTGCAATCTCATTCGATCTCACTGCGTTCGCGTTCTCGTAATTGATAGGGGAACCTTATTGCTGAAGTTTCAAAGAATGTCCCGCTTTATCTGTAGCAGCATTTTTAGCTTGTGATTCGCTATTTTCTATTGTTTTTTTAGTGTTTTCAATTAACTGCATCATTTGTGAGATTTTATTTTGGGAATTACCTCCTAGAATTGAACTTATATTACTATGCAACTCGCTTATTGCGTTACCCATCGCCTCTGGTTCAAGCTTCGCCGCACTAAAAATACAATCCATATAACTATCCAATAATGACTGATGACCAATTTGCAATAATTCTTTAAAATATCTACCAATAGGCGGCTGGTCACCACTTAAAATAAAGTGAATATTTAAGTTTAATTGTGCTCGAGCTGAAGAATCAGATATTTTATTTAATAAATCAAATTGATTCACAATTTCTTGCTTTAGAGGACGATAATCATAAGGTTCATGGTTCTGAATAAAATAATAGTCGTAAAGAATGTTTCTTCCTAATTGATCCACTGTTTCATGCCCACCTTGTCGCGGGGGTGTTCCTGAAGCAGCTTTTTCAGTTCCAAAAGTTTGCGAAAAAACATTTCTTTTAGATATCATAGTTCTCATGGAAGCCATTGCGCAAGTGCTTGAAGCAGGTTGTCCGCTTGTTTTTTTGCATGCTTCGGAATAATGATCCATACGACTTCTAAGGCTTGCCGATACCGTTTCAAAAGATTTTGCTTGGATCTTTGCGACAGCTGTATTACGCGAAGTAATTTCCGCTTGACTATAAGAGGCTACCCAAAAATTAGCAATCTCATTCTTAATAACGCTATTTATTCGATTGAAACAATGCGTTATTGCTTCTTGATAAGCTAATTTTTTTGCATCACTATTAATGTTAGTATCTGAAGCGATTAATCTCATTTTTTCATGTAAAAATGCCAATGCAGCTTGAATAGCTGCTTGTTTAGAATTTAGACGATCAACCTGTGATAATTCATTCACAAAAAATCTTAAGCGAAGGTATTCTGATGAAAGTTTAGAATCAACATCCTTTAAACGGTTATAATTTTCAAGAGCAGGGTAAGTCTCAGAGCACAAAATCTCTATAAATTTATATAGCCGGCCAGCTTCACTCTCATCTACCTTCTCATTAATTGCTTTTTTATAATTTTCCTCTTCATATTTGCAAGCCCATTGCCGATAATAAGTAGGATCTTCTGAAGATAACAAAAATACTTTTTCAACCAATTTAATTGCTTTATTATATCTTACATCATACTGATCAGTAGTGGAGAAAAATAAATTTTCTTCAATTTTAACTTCCGCTGCCAACGTAAGATCCATATAACCATATTTATTTTCTAGTTCGCCAAGTATCCCACTTTGTTTTGCAATATTAGATATTGCATTGTCATCAACAAACATTGTTAGATCATCCAGCATTTTACGTAATTGATAAAGTTTTGCTCTATCTTCTGGGTCGGTAATATTTTTTTGCTCAAGTGATAATACTCTAATTAAAATAGTAGTAAATAGTAGCACAGCGTTATAATGAGTCATATCTTTAAAATTAGCGCTTGTAAGATTGAAGTATATATTGGCAATGATTGGATCAGTCATAATTATAAGCAAAATGCTGCGTCGCGGATCGTCTTGCTTAAGACCTTTGATAACTTGTTCTAACTTTCTAGAGCGTTTTTCTGCTAATTCTGACAACTGTCCCTTATTGTCGTCTTCTGATGCTTGAGCAGACATGATACGCAAATCCAAATAAGCAAAAATAATACCTATATTAAACTTGCCTTGATCAGTCTTAGGCATGACAGCAAATTGCTCTGTAAATCCTGGGTCTACAACAGCCTGAGGCATTAACTTATTATAAATTTTTCTAACCAGCTTTCGTTCGCTACTTTGAGAACCACCAGACCGTCTTATTTCACTTTGAATAACAAACTCGCCCCAATCTTTAAATTGGGCAATAGCGTTCTTTACCTCTGACTGAACGTTAGCAGACTTTTTATCTTTTGATTCTATACCATCTATTACCCTTTTAAAATTCTCTAGGAATTTTTTTTGTTTAGTCAGGTAATCTTTCGCATTTATCAAGTAAACCAATTGATCCGGTTTCGGAGCATTATGAATTAGTTTATCAATTTGCTCTTCAATACGTTCTATTTTTCCACTAATACTATCCACTCGTAGATTTATCTCATTACTAATTTGAGTTTTACCATTTACTTTATCGATTATTTCTTGAACTACTCCTTTAGCAGACTCAAAGGCCAACTGGTTAATATTTACTCCTTGCAAAATAATACCTAATCCAGCAAGGGCATTATTAACAGCATCAAATCTCTCCTTGAGTAGATCTTTTCCTGGTTTGTTTTCAGCATTTGGAATGTATAAGCATTTCTCTAACTCAGATAGAGCGTTTTCTGCCGCATCAAATAATTCTACATTACCGAACGTAATGGGCATTTTTGTTTGTGCTTCAACCAAGCATAATAAACAATCCAAATACTTATTGTACGTGTCCAATTGTTCAGTTGACATCGTATCAGATTTTTCATATTGAACTTTCCATATTATATCTACCGTATTGTTACCAATTAATGTCAATAATTGATTTCTAATAACATGGCGAATGTCACCCTCAGGTAAGTTAAGGTCTAATAGTTTTTTCAACAACTGTTGCTGGAAGGCTTGAACCGTTTCTTTTCCAAGTTCGAGAAAAGAAGCATCCTGAAATAAAGCATATTGCGCTCTAAACTCAGCCAAAAGTTTACTTATATCATTTTGAGTTAATTTATCAGCCCTGTTGATATAATCAATAAAGCTGTTCATTTTATTAAAATAGCTTATGGCGAATGATTTGTTACTTGACGCGACAGACACAACCTCCGCCGGTAACATTTTTACTTTTAAATGAGCCGCTTGCTCTTCTGGAGTCGATTGAATTTCAATACTCTTAATAATAACAATATCAATTGATTTTCCTGGTGTTTCTAAAAGTAACTCTATATGATGTAACTTTTTATACTCGATCACTTGCTGCTGTATTCTATTTTCTAGTACCTCACGCCGCTTACTATCCCCCTCTGTTTTTAATCTATCTTTAAGGGTATCAATGTATTCGAGCTTAAATTCAAGGTATGACTTTAGCTTCGTACATATACCTTCTCGAGTATTTTCAGAAAGCAATTCATTCCATATATCTTTTGCATTTAATTTTGCTTTTATTTGTTTAATCATGTCATCAAGCGTAACGTCTTTAGAAAACGTAATTGAGTCATCATCGTGCTGAGCGACGCTTACTATTTCATCTAATTTATCCTGGCTATCGCCATCAAAAAGATTGGTTGATTCCATTACTAATGGATCACGACTTGTAATTGAAATTGCTTCATCACCAACATTTAAATAGATTGTCAAATACCTTAAGACTTCTTGTTGTTTAACAGTATCAGATAGTTTTGTGAGTAGATTAATGTGCTGACCTGATTCTACGCTTACTTGTAGTGTTAAATCGTCTTGTTTTTCTACTGAAACAATGCCATTCCATTCTTCAAGTTCGCCATAAAGTGATTCTGTCAAATCTTGATCTTCTTCTGCTGCAATATTTAAAACTAAATTATTTTCATCTCCAACAGCTAAATCAATTTTTACTGGATGATCCGCTCCTAACACAGCAGGTAACACATCACTGTAAATTTTATTTCTAATTTTCAACATGCCATTGAAAACTAATAGTTGTTTAATCCAATTTTCTTTTGTAATATCAGGTGGGATAATAATCTCAATGGTAGCCGGATTATCTGAGGGTGTTCCATTGACTACCACACCTTTTAACCCTGAAAAACCTATTTTCATTAACTTAAGCATTTCTTTCGCTTGTTCAGCATTAGTCCATTTATTAATGGACTAATGATTACTTTAACTTCACCTTTTTTACCTGCATCAGAATTTACATTAACCTGTATTTGTGAAGTATTAACCTTGAGGCCTAAAGCATGTGCTACATTCGCTTTAATTGAGTTAAGAATGTCTAATGCACTAGAAGCGCCTATATCTTTTTGACGCTGTTCCAGTTTTTCTGGAGAGAAACGTATTTCTTCTTCAAGACGGGTTTGAAGCTTAATAAGTTCTTCTTCTTGTAGAGATTGATCATCGTCATCATCAGGCTCTGTTTCTCTTCCCCCGAGCTCTGAAGTAGTAACAAATGAATCAGTATCATCATCTGTATCTTGAGCATCCTGCTGAGGTTGTTTTTTTTGCTTTTCCTTTTTCAACTCATCTTCAATACGACCTTCCTCTGCGACTTTACCCAAAGTACCTAACAGCTGATCTAATTCCGTATCTATTGCTGATTTCTTAGTTGTTTCTTGCTTCCCTTCTTTAGGAGCAAGAAGTTGGCCGAGCAGATCTGCTGGGTCTTTCTTCGAAACAACATCATAATCGAAGCCATTGAATGCGAGGTAAATGTCTTTGGTTTCAGAGTTTATATTCTTCTTATCAGGTGAAATTGTTTGGCTATCCTTCTCAGAAGGTGCAAGAATATGGATACGAACATTGTATCTATCGGCCAACGCTTTTAAAGCAATGGCATCACCCAAAGTCTCAGACATTCCTAATTCATTTAGGTATGCTTGAACAGGATCAACGCCACCAAGATTTTTTTTCTCAATCTCATTCTTGTACGCACTTCTGTTATTGTGGATCTGCTGCGCGGCTTCAAATCGCAACTTTGCTTCAACCGTTATTCCTGGAAGTTTTGTTAATGCCATTTCAACGGCCGCAAACATATTATCAGAACCGCGAGGAACTTGTTCTACTTTACTGTATTGGTTCAAATCAGGTTGATAGGGTGGTTTTTCAGCTACTTTTTTAGTCGAGCCAGAACTGAGGCTAGTTATCAATACCTCAAGCTCTGGATTCTCTATATTATTTTCAGAATCGAAGAATTCTTCATTATCTTCGTTATCATGCTCAACCTGCTCGCTAATCTGCAAACTAAGATTGCTGCTCGTACCACTTGTTGCAGACGACGAGCTTGCGGCTGGTGTCATCTTGGCTGCAGATTGTGTATTATTTTGCGATTGCAGCGTTGGCTGTGCTTGTGACGATACCTGTTGATCCTGCTGTTGTAATTGTTGCGGCTGTGGCTGCGGCTGCGGTTGTAGTTCTATAGGTTTCTTTTGTTTTGCTTCTTCGTTTAATTTATTGAGAACTGCAATAACTTTTCGCGCCTGTTCTGGCGTTTTTATACCAAAGAGAACAATACCGGCATTTGTACCTTTGCCTCTCATTACAACATAATCATTCCCAGTGGTTAGTCCCGCTATGTTAATAATAGCAGTCTCTATCTGCTCCCTATCACCTGAATCTACTTTGATCCAAAGAAAAAGAAAATCAGATGTTTTTACGCTCGTGTCTTCTTTTCGTATATCTGCATCTTTCCGCACTTTATTATCAATTGTAATTTTTGTTCCCGGTACCCATATTGGCACCAATGTTTCAAGAAGTGTCTCTATTTCACCTAAAAGAGCAATACGCTCATCAACTTGAGCAGCGGTTTGTGATGCCGGAGGTTTAGACGCTGAAGCGGTTGGGGTTGTGTCATTAATCACATTACTATTGTTATTGTTGTTATTTGCATTCGTATTACTTGAACTTGCGCTCGAATCTACGTTTGAAGAAACAGCTGATGCGTTGGAAGCTGCTGCTAACGCAATTGGGTACGTCCCAAGCCACTCCATAACTGCTACGGCATCTTTTTCACTTTCTACAACCAAATAAGAAATTCCGGCGTTATGCTGAGTTGAATTCAAAGCAACACTTGGAGCATTGAACGCGCTATTCGCAGACGCACCAGGCAGGACGGGAAAATGCTGTGCTAAAAGACCAGCGATGGTTTTGCATGTTGCAACACCATTCACTGAGGTAATTTCAAGCGCTTTTGATTGGTTTTTGTTCCTAGGTTCAGGAACAATATCAACAACCCGCACTTTAGTTATTCCAAGCGCTTTAAATGTATCATTAGTATTTAGCGCTAACAAACGTCCGCCTATTGTATTTAAAGAATTTGTAGGATCAAATGCAGAAACCGTCTTTGTTGATGGGCTGCTGCTAGAGCTTGCGGATGAAGATGATGAAGCAGTGCTTGATGATGTCGGAGTCTTTGCCGGTGCACCCGATACTACTGCTGGCGATTTAGGTACTGGAGGTACTGCCGATGCACCAGACGCTGCTGATGTCGATTTAGGTACTGGAGGTACTGCCGATGCACC
>CAYUEL010000035.1:9863-17625 GCA_964443025.1 uncultured Gammaproteobacteria bacterium
GCCGATGCACCAGACGCTGCTGATGTCGATTTAGGTACTGGAGGTACTGCCGATGTACCAGACGCTGCTGATGGCGATTTCGGTGCTGTTCCAGGGATCGCCGCCGATGTACCAGACGCTGACGATTTAGATACTGGAGGTACTGCCGATGTACCAGACGCTGCTGATGGCGATTTCGGTGCTGTTCCAGGGATCGCCGCCGATGTACCAGACGCTGACGATTTAGATACTGGAGGTACTGCCGATGTACCAGACAGTGCTGTTGATGATGATGTCGGAGGAACTGCCGCCACACCACTCACCGATGATACAGCTTCTACTTTAGTTGTTTGTTTCGCTTCAACTTTTTCTGAAGCAGACATTTTCAAAATATGATTGATAATTTCCTGTAAGAATTCATCAACCTTTTCTGTTGGGCAATCTTCACCATCTAATTTAAATTGAACAACTCCATTAACGATTTCTGCTGTGATGCGTTTTCCATCCAACATTACTTTTTCAGAAGAAAACCATCCTTCCAGCGTTGTATCTGTTAATGCATCTACAGCATCTTGCACAATATTGAGGGTAATTTTGTTACGTTTAGATTTTGAATCTGTTTGTCGATCGTAATTAATATAAATGGGTGAACCATAATCTTCACCCGGTTTGTACAAAATATCCTGTTGCTTATGTAGAGATTTTTTTATACCGTCAGACGGTAATCTATCAATAAATTCCTGAACATTGACCTTTTTATTTGTCTCTGCATGGTTAATCAATGCATGATGCAAATAATACGGCCCCATGTTTTTGATTTGTTTTTTGTATTGTTCAGCAGCATCATTTTCATCTTCGTTTTGTGCTTGAAGATCAGATTCAGACTCATCTTGAGTAGAAGTTTCACCCTGAGCCTTTTTAGGGCTCTTTGCCGCTTCAACTGCATCTTGGATGGCTTTCTTTCTATTAGCCGGCAGATCCGACAAGACAAGCATATCGGCATGAAACTTAATCAGGGCATCAAGATCAACAGGCCCCGCTTGCAATACACCGTTATCCTTCCAAAACCGTAAAAACTGTTGTTGTTCTTTTGGGTTAGAAATATCCCTGGCCTCTAAAGCCAAATAGAGTGCAAACTCGTGCCGTACGAGGTCTTTCATAGCCAATTTTGCACCTGCGCCCATAAGATTTCCTTCCTATCTATATATAGTATTACAATAACGGACATGGTATTTGACCTACTAGCAAATCCAGCCTTGCTTATGCATCAAACAAAATTTCTAATATCCTTTATAACTTAAAGAGTTAGCTGGATTATATTAGCTAAATCAGTTTGTTACAAAATGTTAAAAGCTTTGACACCCAACCAAAGGCTGTGGTACAGTTAGATTAAGTTGGGCAACATATTAGTTCTATCACATTTAGTTATATTTATATATAGAGGGTAAGTTTTATGCCAAAGAATACAAAACGATTTAACAAAGCACGAGATCAGTTATTTGATGCTTTAAATGCGCTGAATGGGCTTAAAATTACTGGAACAAAACTAGTACAGGCGGATGGTTTGACAGACTCAAGTAATCAGCCACTTTCAGTACACCCTGTTTTAAAGGCGCCATTTGAAAATATAGCCTCACACTGGGAGGACGATTTTACAGACGAACCAGGTAACTTTAAAAATGCCACTGCCATTGAAAAAATGCTTCGTGCCCCACTTGCCGACAGTTCCCCCATAAAAACTTCTGCCAAAAATAAAGATAAAGCTAAAGAAGCAATTGAAGCCTATGAAGCAGCCGTTACTAAATATATGGCAGCCTATAATGCCGTCGCCGCTGACCATGGGATCAGTCCGTCATCCTCGAGCAGCCTCCTTAGTACGATTGGTACAGGTATAAGTGCTGCTGCTTCATATTTCACTGGCAGTAACGCAACCACGACATCTACAACAAAAGTTGGCAGTAACGCAACATCTAAAAAAACAAAAGTTAAAGATGAAGATGAAGATGAAAATTATAGCGATGCTAGTGATATGCCACGCTCACTTTCAGAAACACTCACCCAAATTGGTGGGAACAACGGTGAGAACAACACTTTTATTTTCTACCCCAACTACGAATCAGATTCTTCACAGCCACCTGTTTTGTTCGTGGCATTGGAAGAAGACAGCGCTAATAACCAAATAAATTACAAATTTCAGATACCAAGCAATTGGGTGAATATACCCGGTGCAACCCAAGCTCAAATTCAAACGTGGTTTGAAAGCGTATTGTCTTATGAAACCATAGATGAAACCACAGGGGTGAAAACCAAACGCCGCCTAGATGGTGTCGGTACCGGCGTTGGCGGAACGGGTGCTGGCGCACTAAACGTTGCACCTGGCAATCTAACTAATGCCACTGATAACGATGTTCTTACCAACGGCAACCCCAATCCTTGCCAAATAGTTACCTTTTCTATTCAGAATGACAACGCTAGTTTTTTCGATCAACAACTGAGTGCACGGCAACGGCACCACAGCAATGCTGTTTCTACATTACGCTTAAACCTTCGCATCACCACCTTTGCTTCTAATGGGTTTACTTTTGCAAAAAACGGCAAGAACGAAAATATTCTACCTGCAGTTCAGGTTAACCCCTTTACAGGCATAGTAAGCGTCAATCTACACCTCGATAATCATGATCAAGCAGATATCCAAGCTTGGCTTGGGCAGCAGTTAACGGTTGTTGTGGATTCTAAAACCACCCCACCTACCACAAGAAATCTTTCCAACGCTTTAGTAAACCCTGTTCTTGACTCTACGGGTGCTGCCACCACAAAACACACCGTTGCTATACAGTTTGCAAATAGAGACGATGCCAATTTATTTATCGAGAACCTAAAAGCCGCTTCCAAACCACGACTTGCAGAGGGCCAAGTGGCTTTAGAAATTGGTAAATTACTTGCGCATAGAGCAGGGGTTGATATTGCCAAAGCAACATATAACAAACAGCGTTTGCAACATACCGTAATCATCAAGGTTACCCCCGATAATTACCAACGCATTTTGAAATTATTGGAATCGTTATATTCACCCAATGGAATACCTGCAGAAATCAGACATAGTTACGTTGCCCCCACAGGCACTGACACTGAAGGTACATTAACCCTGACGTTTGCCGATGCAGCTGTACTTAAGCCTCTTATCGATAACATCAAACAGAATCCGAGTGCGGGTTATCCATTGCCTGCGCTAGCAGTAGCCACTCCCCCAACAAAAGAAACAATATTACGAGACAGCTTAAAAGCTTCGCTTGATAATATTGGGGATTCGCTTAGTGCAATTAATCTACATAATTTCCACCAACTCGCATATGATACTACAGCAGCAAATAATATCGTTCGGTTCATTGCTGGAACAGCAGGCCGCAATCTCTACGCTCAATCCCGTGTAGGAAATAAAAACTACATCGTGATGAAGTTCCGAGCCAATGACGCATTTTTCAGTGACGCAGCCGATGGTACCCCTAGCGAATACCGCAGACGATTCGCTAAATTTTTACAATCTCAACACATGTCTCTTCGCGTTGTTGCTAGTAACCCTGTAGGTAGTCATGAAATCAGCTTAACTGTCGAAGAAAGTGAAGATGGGCTTAATGCAGCGCGTAGCTTTGAACGTGCATTGATAGAGGTAAAACCAGCCGAGCTTAAAAAGCAAAAAGCCTATAATCCCGTCCTCGATGGCTCGCTCAGAGCTTTACGTGGATTGGGTTATATTTTAGTCGCACCTTTCTTGCCTATTTTTGTGGCTGCCTCTGGCTTACTTGATGTATGGCACGCGACGATGTCCGAGAAAAAATCCCCCAGCAATGCAAAAGGGCTTGGGATGGATATTGTGTTTCAGCTTAGAAATCTCAATGCAGAAAGAAACAATAGCTTATACGATCCTAACGGGATGTTGGGCCAACAAGTATCAGAAATTGTTTTCCCTACCAATAACTTTATCATTCACATGATTGAGCGTTGGCAAACATTTAGCTTGTTCGATAAAGAAAACCTTTCAGGAAAACTATTGGCGTCTGATAAGGGTTACATGCGATACGGTTTCGGCCCGCTCTTAATGTTGCTAAACCTTCCTATCGACTTGTTGGTTTCAACCATTTCAGCTGTTCTGCGTAATGTATTCGGCTTCGATAAAGATGGAGCATACGAACTTAAAGCCAAGCGCGCACTTACTTATGTGTGGACAGGGTTCTGGTTAACTGCAGCAGCGATTACTTTTATCGGTTTTCTAGCAGCTGTCGTGGCTGGGTTCATACATTTAGCGGGCGCTCAAGGTTTTGGGTTTTATACGGTATTTAACCCTATGAGGGATATTGCTGGATACATCATGGCAAATATGATTCTGCCTGTACTCGAGTTTCCTTTTGCCACTCTTATTCAAGGCGCAGGAAAATTGCTGTACAGATCACCTGGCTTTGAAGTGACAATGATAGTTGTTGCAGCAGCAGCCGTAGTCATGGCTCTGGTCGCCTTTGTTTTCATTCCGTTGTTTAAGTTTTTCACGGCTGATAAAACAAGCAGCACATCCACGGTATCCACGGCACCTTTATTGGACGACGATAAAGTGCCTGAGCTTGCCGTACTTAGCAAGGGAGCAAAAGATATGCCAGGTGTTGATCCTGATACGGAAAATGCTGTTAAAACATCCGTGCAAGCTGTATTGCCTGATCCAGTTGTGGCTAGTAGCAGTAGCAATAAAACAGTAACTGCTTCTGGTGCCGGAATTGCTTCTGGTAGCAGCACTACTACTCCGAAACTGACAAATGGTGGTGGCCCCGCTGACCCAAGTAAAACGTCTAAAAAATCAGGGGTTGTATGCGATTAACAACGCCTGAAAACAACCGCGCACTCTAAGTGCGCGGTTTTGTTTTGCATATTAAACCATTTATATTGAACAACTGTAAAATCGATGGCTCAGCTGATCACTCGCTTGCGCTCGCGCTCTGACCCGTGCTTACCGCTCATCTCGAGTCAGCGCCGCTCGGCTCGCGAGCGGGTGCAGAAAACTATTTCTTCTTAAACTTCTCTACTTCCGTCTCTGCTAAATCCAGCTTGGTTTGGGTACGTTCATTAATCAATTTTTGTTCAATCTTATGTTCCTGACGCTCGAATTGTGCATATAAATTACTTTGCCCTTGATACAACGCTTGTACATCATCTTGCACAGTACTGATGGTTTGCGTGGTTGCAAAAAAAGCACCTTGATATTCTTTAGCTGTCTGATAAGCGTAAAAAACAGCATCTTCAAGTTCAACACCATCCGGCAAACCAGAACGTTTCAAAGCACCTCTCTGAATGAGTATCTGATGACCATCATCAAGCCCATTTCCATCGTTATGGAAACTTCCTAATAACGCATCACGTTTATCGCGTTCTTCTTGCCGTTGTTTTAATTGTCTCGTTTCTTCTTTTTGTTTTTCAAGCTCAACTTCAAGCTGACACATTTTATCTGCCTGTTCTTGTGCTGATTTTGCAGCAACTTCTAATATTTGCATCTTAGCGAAGATAGCATTTAAATCAGGAATTGTTGCAAAATCATTTGTGTTATTCGCTGTTAATATTCCCGTTAACGATTGTCCCGTTAAATGTTCCACCAATTGTTTAATTTTAGTTTTCTGTGTATCATCTTGAGGTTTTTCCGTCATCATGTAACTGAGTAAACAATAAGAATCTACAACTGCTCGTTCTTGTGATTCTTTAAACCATTCACCCGCTTTTAATTGATCAAACAATAAATAACAGTTATTTTTCTTATCTTGAAGCCTTGTTAATAACGATTGTGTTTGTACATTCATCGGCTGATTTGTTTTAATCGAATGTTGTTTAGCCTGCGTGCAAGCAACTGCTAATGCCAGGCTAAGATTGGAAATATCCGAAGAACGAGTGACCCATTGCGTAAGGTTCCTCATGTCTCTGAAGTTGCCTACATCCTTTAACCCACCCACCACTTGACTTATCAATGCTAAAAATGGCGCCACCAATGGAAAGCATGCACCCGCAACCCCTGTCGCACCACTTAAAAATCGAACACTTAAATCGGGCGCTTGTGCCACCCTATTCGATTGAATCACCCAGCTGGCCCACAACGTTTGATCCATCACGCGTAACAATGTTTCAAAATACAGCTTAGTTTGAGGGTCTTGGTTAATTTGTTCAACTGCTGCTTGCAATTGCGCATTGGCTTGTTGAGCGCGGGCCAATGGATCAAGATGTTGTTGCAGTTCGGCTTGTTGCTTCGCGAGATCGTTTAATTTTGTATTAAGCTCTTGACGCTCTTCTGGTTTTAATGTTTCTAAATAGTCTTTTGTTTCTGAAGATAAACGATTTAAAAACGCTACATTATCGGATGCTTGCGAAGTCGCCCAGGAAGAAAATTGTTGACGTAAATCTGCAATAGCATTCTCCATAGGTTTCAAAGATTGCGCGGTTAATGGTGGAGAACTAGGCGGAGTGTGAAAAGTTTCTTGGGGTTCAATAATGAGTTGCATAGCCTCCTCTTGGGTTCTGATAGCAGGTACCCATGACCACACGGTTCCTACTACCGCACCACCCGCATTTCCTAACCATGAGCCGGTTTGATTAAAAACATTGCGCAATCCACGCGCATACCCACTCAGCGTTCCATACAATGACCATGGTTCTAAGGGTTCTTTTAATCGTGATAATGCCTGGATGGCTAATACTTGACCTTGTTTCGCTGCTTGACGGTAAAATATTACAGCTTTACTGTAATTTGTTGCAACCCCTTGCCCTAACTCGTAAAACAAACCCAAATTGTATTGAGCATCCGCATGATTTTGCGCTGCAGCTTTTTCATACCAGGCCCGCGCTTGAACATAATCTTGAGTCACTCCATCGCCATTCGCATAAAGCAGACCTAAACAGTATTGAGCAAGCTCATAATTTTGCGCTGCGGCTTTTTCATACCAGGCCAGCGCTTGAACATAATCTTGAGTCACTCCATCGCCATTATCATAAAGCAGACCTAAATAGAATTGAGCAGCTGCATAATTTTGCGCTGCGGCTTTCTCGTAGAATTTTCGCGCTTGAACATAATCTTGAGCCACTCCTTTGCCTTTAACATAAAGCACACCTAAATTGCATTGAGCATTCACCTGATTTAGTGCTGCAGCTTTTTCATACCACTTGCGTGCCTCATCATAATCTTGCGTGACGCCTAAACCATTCTCATAAAGCACACCTAAATTGCATTGAGCAATTGCATTATTTTGAGCCGCTGCTCGCTTATACAATTTTCGCGCTTGAACGTAGTCTTGAGCAACACCTTTACCATTATGATAAAGCACACCTAAATTGCATTGAGCATACGCATTATTTTGTGCTGCAGCTTTTTCATACCAGGCCCGCGCTTGGTTATAATCTTGAATCCCTCCGTAGCCATTCTCATAAAGCCAACCTAAACTGCATTGAGCATCCGCATCATTTTGCGCGGCTGCTTTTTCATACCACTTGCGCGCCTCATCATAATTTTGCGTGACGCCTAAACCATTGCGATAAAGCACACCTAAATTGAATTGAGCAGCCGCATAATTTTGTGCGGCGGCTTTTCCATACCACTTGCGTGCCTCATCATAATTTTGCGTGACGCCTAAACCTTTGTGATAAAGCAAACCTAAATTGCATTGAGCATTCACCTGATTTAGTGCTGCAGCTTTTTCATACCACTTGCGTGCCTCATCATAATCTTGCGTGACGCCTAAACCATTCTCATAAAGCACACCTA
>CAYUEL010000036.1:0-17467 GCA_964443025.1 uncultured Gammaproteobacteria bacterium
TATTAGTATTGATGATACTTATCTCGATATTATATTAAGTTATATGTTTGTGAATTTTGTAAATTTAAATGATGAAAAACAATTACAATTAAGAACGGCTTATAAAAATGTATTAAATTCTTCAAATGAGACATATGACGTTCAATTGCAAGCATTCAAACAATGTACCCAAGACAGTAAATTAAAAGATCCAAAAATAATAGTCAATTGGAATGAGCATGGTCTTACAATAGAAAATATTCAGGCCAGAACGAGGTCGTTTATTAATTGGGTTGCGGCTGATTTACTTAATTTTATGCCAACATCAAATCCAAATTTTAATGAGAGCATCAATGGATATACTACCTATTGCGGAGACTTGCATGCGGGCTTATTTTCGGTTACTGCGCATCGTCAAAAAATACATATTCAGTTGATACTGGCTTATTTGCAAAAATACGGTATTGAAAGTAATAATATTATGGAAGGGGATGTTAAACCAGTACAAAGCATTCAAAAATTATTTGTCGTTCCTCCATCCGCTGAATTGCAAAAACTTGATAATGATGGGAAAACAAAACAAACGGATGAAGATGCTTATGGTGTAAGTTATCATCAATTATTTGAGATGGCAAAATTTATGTTTGGTCCTTCTTCTAATCCGAATGAAAATGCGTCATTTATCAATAACTACGAGCTGTTAAAGCAATTGAAAAAAAGTCCATTGTTCTCCCAGGTTAATGATATTACCGTTTTAAAAATGATCGGAGAAGCCTATAGTAGATTTTTATTTTCAAGATTTAAGCGTCGTGCAATGCCCATTAGCCAGATTACAGAAAATAGTATTGAGCCTCATGGTAATTTACGTTATCCACTTGTTGGAACTGAAAGGTACATTCAAGCTGATTTAAATATGGCCTTCATGAGGTTAATTGATAATGAATGGGTTAATAAAAATGAAGAACGTATTATATTGGTTTTATTAACTAATAAAGAATTTTCAAATAAAATCACTATTCATCGTTTCAATGCATTTAAAGGTGTAAATGTAACGGTAGAAAAATTGCAAGAGGATTTGAATGAAGGCAATAATCAACCTGCTATTGAAAGGATGCAACTGGAATCTAATAGTAATGATAACGACCTTATTATGGCTGCGAATATCAATCCTATTGCTATGAATTATGAATATAATGTCAAACAAATTAAAAATCAGATTGATATCGCCTGTAAAAAAGGTGTGACATTACTGGTGTTTCCAGAGTTGACATTGACGGGTCATGACTTGGACGATGCGGTTCGTTTCGTTCGAAATAAAGAAATAAAAATTTTACTAGAAGACATTGCGAAATATGCTCAAGAACGTAACCCGTCTTTAATTGTTTCATTAGGCCATCCATGGGAGCCTAATAACACACGTTCTGTGGATAGAAGCCAACGTTTTGTAAGCGCGATGTCCATCCTCAAAGATGGTAAAATTCAAAAAATTATTCTTAAATCTGATGAGGAAAAAACAAAAACAAAAAACATGCCTTATTACTCCTCTAGGCATATGCGTTCAGTACCTCGCACATACATTGAACTTAAAGAGATGGGTGATAGTAAGTTTATTGTGTCATCAGAAAATACACTTTTATTAAATCACCATGGAAAGGACATCAATGTTGAATTTTGTTTTGACTCCTCTGAAAAAAAGGCAAATGTGGATGTGGTTATTCAAGTGGGAAATTCCGAATGCAAGAACATTTCAAATTCGATTTATGTGGGTAAACGTGGGGCGCCGGCTGCCAGCACATGTGAAAACGGGATGATTGCGTGTGTAAATGAAAATGGAAATTCAATTAAGATGGTGGATGATTTTTCGTTCTCTGATGAAAATTATGCCACGTTTAAGTGGGATAATGCTCACGGTTTATCTGCCTCAATAAAAACAATTAATGTAGCATCTTCTGAAAGGAGTCCGATGTTAATGCAGGATGCATTATATGCCTACAGTTACTTAAGATCGGCTGCGAATACATTTTTGGTATCTTTAAATGGTGACATTGATTCACTATATAATATCTTCGTTATACAAAGAGCGATTAATATTCGCTTAAATGCATTATTGAAAAAAATGCCATTGCATGAAATAGTGAGGAAAATATGCAGTGAATTTGGTATTAAATTTTCAGAAAATGATGTATGTCTAATTAAAACAACAGATGAGGCCATTAATTTTATCCTTAATAAAAAAATGATAATTATTGATGTGAATTCAAAGCGTGTAATGGAATTTGGTATCACAGTAAAACGGCACCCTGTTAATGAAAAATTATTAGACAAAGTTATTGAAAATGTTAAACGTGATAGTAATATTTCAAATGGAACCTTAAAATATGAAGATACGAAAAAACGGTATAAATCCATCACTTCTTGGATGATTTGCGCCATTGAAGATGCCATACCTGTGGGTAACGGAACCCGAACAGATGTGGGTTTGAATAAAATGGTTTTTGCGGGTGATTTACATCAAGCGGCTTTATCGTTTTCATTGCACAGAAGCCGTACAGAAATTGCTCAGATCATGGGTCGAGTCATCAGCGATGATGATCTGAAGAATGATATTTTGCTTGATCGGTTTAATCAACCTTTAACTGAATTAGCTTCTGTGTGTGTGGATAATGTAGGACAGCTTGATTTAAATGAATTTAATAGATTAAAGCGAGTCTATTTAACATGGCATGAAGGTCATTTAGCTCGAAATGCAATGCCTATTACATTAGAAACGGAGAAAAGTTTCAGTAAGCAAACGGCTTATCAAGAAATACCCTATGCAAGACCATTAAAGCATGAATTTGTTCAACTTGTAGTAATATTGATGTTTCCAGCCCTAGCTCAACCGGATAATAAAAAACTTTATTTTGAAGTATGTGCTAGGGAATATGCATTAATTTGTAATGATTTATTAACAGATGAGCATGTAACAACGAAACAATGGAAAGACCTAAAGAATCATGTTCAAAATGTGATTTACAGTGTAAAAGCTGAAAATATACCCACCGGGCCAATAAATCGCACAATAGGAAAAAGAGATCAGCCTGAAAGTAATAATAACAACAATAATGATGATGATCACATGACAACCCGTTCAGCCAGCTCAGATTCAAACGAACAGGGTGACGGTAAGAAATTGCGAACATGAGCGGATGATTTTCTGCATCCGCTCGTTCGTTGGTTGCTATTTAGATCTCTTTACCGGTTACAGGGTCAAGACGCATGAATTTCGTGTTACCATCTTTATCCATAACCTTTACATCGTAATGGCTGTGCTCAAGGTCAATTTCTTTAACCTTGTAACCCTTGCCTTCCATTTGGGTAGCAATTTCTGCTATAGAAACGAATTTTTTATTGCTTGCAGGTTTGCCATCGTGCATCGAGATATTGCCTGAAGCATCGACACGCAAATGTTGTTGACGGCAATTTTTATCATATGCATCCACATGATAATAATCGCTGTGTTTTTTAATTTCTTTAACCTTGTAACCGTTGTTTTGCAATTTTTCCAATGCGCTGGTCATGGATAGCATGCTGCCACCAAAAGCAATACTGGGTAACAAGAAAGATGCCATGGTTACGGGTAATAAAATTTTCTTCAACATAATCAGATCCTCCAGTGTTATTTCACTTCTTTGCCAGAAATGGCATTGAATCTCAGACGTTCACTATGGCCTTCGCTATTTTTAGCTTTGACATGGTAAGTATCGAATTCTAAATCAATTTCTTCGATGTCTTTATAACCCATGTGGGTGACTGTATTTGCAATCGTTAATGCTGAAACGCGATCGTAGGAAGTGGGATGCCGTTCATTTTCGATGCCTTTTTTGATATTGCCATCAGCCATCACGCGTAAATGATGACCTTGACAATTTTGATCATAAATGCGCACATGATAATAATCGTTGTGGCGTTCAATGTCACGGATGTTACTGTAGCCGCCTGCTTTCAATTTATCCAGCGCTTGAGACATCGACATCTTCATATCACCGTTTGCCATGGCAAGGCTTGGAAGCAACATTGCTCCTAAGGTAGCCGGTAGAATAATTTTCTTAAGCATGGTAAATCCTCCTTGATTGAGTTTATGCTTATGGAAAAGTATAGACGAGGTTAGAGGATATGTTGTTAAGCCTATTATTTATTATTTAATATGACTTACTAACCCTAGAAAAGCCAACCGTAATTCATCATCCTCGAAAGTATTAGCCGCTTCTATCAATTGTTGCCGGGTTTCATCGGAGATAGGGGAAAAGGACCGGGCTTTCTGCGATGAAGCCAAGGGCGTAGTTTCACCTAGGTTTAAAGGGGGATTAACACGGATCTTGATCGATGCCAACCCCATCCAGTCTTTATTCACACGTAGCTCGCCCAGAATAGTTGGGAGTTGATAGCGTATCATCGTGGCCATACTTCCATTGGGGACATCGAGTGTGGCGCTGCCTTTTTCGATACGGCTGATAAAGCAACCCTCGCGAAACGGCTCAGGCAGTAGTGGGCGAATTGCCTGGTTCAGGCGTTTGATCTTTTGGAGTTCAAAGAGCAAGCCGCTCAGCTCACCCTGCTTGAGTATGTCATGAATATGTTCCATCGACATATGCTATCATACTGGGGGAACATCGGTAGCACTTAAGTAAGAGGAAAGCATGTTTAAATGGTTTTTAGGTTCGCGTAATGAGCGTTTATTAAAACAACTTCGCAAGCGCGTTGATAGAATAAATTCCTTAGAAAAAACCATGCAAGGCATGACGGATGTGGAATTATCCGAGCAAACTGAAAAGTTTCGTACATTGCTGCAACAAGGTAAAACCCTGGATGATATCTTAGAAGAAGCCTTTGCCACGGTGCGTGAAGTCGCGGTGCGAACGTTGGGATTACGTCATTTCGATGTGCAGCTGAAGGGTGGTATGGTGTTGCACATGGGCAAGATTGCGGAAATGGGAACGGGCGAAGGTAAAACATTGGTTGCGACATTGCCTGTTTATCTTAATGCGATTGATCGTAAAGGCGTTCACATTGTTACGATCAACGATTACCTTGCAAAGCGTGACGCTGAATGGATGTCGCCGATTTATAAATTCCTTGGATTAACGGTCGGCGTGAATACACCGGATACACCTTCAAGCGAAAAGCGTGCTGCATACGATGCTGATATTACATACGGTACCAATAACGAATTTGGGTTTGATTACCTGCGCGATAATATGGCATTTGATATGCAAGGTCGTGCATGTATTCGTCCATTAAATTATGCGATTGTCGATGAAGTGGATTCGATTTTAATTGATGAAGCACGTACGCCACTCATTATTTCAGGAAAACTGGAAAACAGTTCGCAGCATTATATTGCTATTAATAAAATCATTCCAAAGCTGGTGTTGCAGGAAAGTGAAGAAGGTGAGGGCGATTTCACTGTTGATTTTAAATCCAAGCAAGTGCATTTGACCGAACAAGGGCAAGCCAACGTTGAAAAATTATTAACAGACATTGGGTTGCTTCAAGGAAACGATAATTTATATAATGCTGCGAATCTCATGTTATTGCATCATGTGAATGCAGGTTTGCGTGCACATTACTTGTATCAAAAAGATGTTGATTATATTATTACACCAGAACAAGAGATTGTGATTGTGGATGAACACACAGGTCGTGCGTTATCCGGTCGACGCTGGTCGGAAGGGTTGCATCAAGCAGTTGAAGCTAAAGAAAACGTTCCCATACAAAGTGAAAATCAGACATTAGCATCCATCACATTTCAAAATTATTTCCGTCTTTATAATAAATTGGCGGGCATGACGGGTACGGCTGATACAGAAGCTTTTGAGTTTCAGCAAATTTATGGATTAGAAGTGGTGGTAATTCCACCGAATAAATTGTGTGTGCGTCAGGATAAATCTGATTTAATTTATCAAAAAGCATTGAACAAATACCATGCAGTGGTAGATGACATTAAAGATTGTTATAAACGTGAACAACCTGTGCTGGTAGGTACGACATCTATTGAAAATACAGAAATACTTTCGAAGCTTCTTAAAAAAGAAAAGATTCCACATCAAGTTTTGAATGCAAAATACCATGAAAAGGAAGCGCACATCATTATGGAAGCGGGGAAACCAGGAGCGGTTACTATTGCAACCAACATGGCAGGTCGTGGTACGGATATTGTTTTAGGTGGTAATTTAAAAGCTGAAATTGAACGATTGGGACCTGATGCAAACCAATCACAAAAAGCATCGATTCGAGATGATTGGGAAATGCGCCATAAAAAGGTGATTGAAGCCGGTGGGTTGCATGTGATTGGATCGGAACGTCATGAATCACGTCGTATTGATAATCAATTGCGTGGTCGTTCGGGTCGTCAAGGAGATCCAGGATCGAGTCAATTTTATTTATCATTGGAAGATCCGCTCATGCGAATCTTTGCGTCGGATCGTGTTGCAGGTTTAATGCAAAAATTAGGACTCGAAGCGGAACATAATATTGAAAGCAAGATGGTTACACGTGCCATTGAGAAAGCGCAGTCTCGTGTTGAAGCCTATCACTTTGATATCCGAAAACAGTTATTGGAATTTGATAATGTGGCGAACGAGCAACGTAAAGTTATTTATGGTTTACGCGAAAAAATCATGAAGCAACAGGATTTAAGCGAATACATCAATGATTTAAAACATGACGTATTAGAAAGTGCAGTGTATGAATACATGCCGCCCGATAGTATTGAAGAACAGTGGCAAATAGAACTACTCGTTCAACAATTACAAAATGATTTTAATACTGAATGCCCCATTAACGTTTGGCTTGAGAACGATAACAGTTTAAATAGCGCGGGTGTTGTAGATCGCGTGATTGAACGGGTTAATGCAGCTTATCTTGAAAAAGAACATGCATTAGGCAGCGAAATGATGCGCAAATATGAAAAAGGTATTCTATTGCAAATATTAGATACCGATTGGCGCGAACATTTGGCTGCGATGGATTACATGCGCCAAAGCATTGGGTTGCGTGGTTTTGCACAAAAAGATCCTAAACAAGAATATAAACGTGAAGCCTTTAATTTATTTCGAACGATGCTGGATGAATATACCGTTGAATCAGTTAAAGCATTAATGCGTTTTCGTGTGGCCAATCCCAATGATTTAGAACAGTTAGAAAAACGTCGACGTGTTGTGACGCGTGAACTTAAACCGGAAGAAGGCGCCGATCCAGAAGAAACAGGCAAACGTACCTTTGTTCGAACGGCACGCAAAATAGGTCGTAATGAATTTTGTTATTGTGGTTCCGGTAAAAAATACAAGCATTGTCATGGCGCGATTGAAACAGAACTGCATGGATAAACCATTTTATCATGTTGCCGTCGGTGTGATCGAAGATGCCGATGGTAATGTGTTGATTGCAAAACGTCCGGAACATAAACTACTGGGTGGACTTTGGGAATTTCCGGGTGGAAAAATAGAAGCCGATGAAAATGTTTTAGAAGGTTTGTCACGTGAATTGCATGAAGAATTAGGTATTCAGCCTTTGCGTCAACGTCCTTTGATTAAGATTAGTTACGATTTTGTTGAATATGAAGTATTGCTCGATGTTTGGCATATTCAATCTTTTTCAGGTATGCCCTACGGACGCGAGAATCAACCCATTTTGTGGGTGAATAAATACAAGTTAGATCGTTATTCTTTTCCTGATGCGAATGTTCCCATTATTCGTGCGATACAATTGCCGAGTGTGTATAAAATCAAAACTGAGACGTTTTCAGATCGTCATTGCGAGCCTCATCGAGGCGAAGCAATCCATGAAGCAGCAAGAATGGATTGCTTCGGCCTCGCGGCCTCGCAAAGACAGAGCGAATTAGTCCGCTTCAGAAATTGTCGTCCTGAATCATACAACCCCAACACGATGCTCGATCTTCCATTCTACAACGACGAACTTCCTATTGCCGGTTTACATCTCAACAGCAACGAACTCTATCAATTCAACAAACGTCCCATACCAAAACACAAACTTCTCGGCGCATCACTCCACACACTCGACGACATTCAACAAGCGAATAAAATACAATGCGATTTCGGAATGTTATCCCCGGTGAAACACACACCATCACATCCGGATGCCACACCGATCGGTTGGGAAAAGTTTGCAGAGCTGATTCAAACCGCACATTTTCCTGTTTACGCACTGGGCGGTATGACACTCAACGATCTCGAAACCGCCTGGCAACACGGCGCACAAGGTATTGCTGGGATAAGAAATATCGTGTGAATACACACGACATGCTGATTGTATCGCGTGCGACATTGTTCAATAATGTGCGTAAATCTGAAACTCATCTGATCACTCACTGACGTTCGTGCTCAGACCGAAGATAACACGCTGAGCGTAAGTCAGAGCACGAACGTCAGTGAGGATGTGATGGGCGTAAGTCAGAGCATGAGCGTCAGCGAGTGATCAGATGAGTTTCAGATTTTAGATTTTATACGCTGCTTTGCTGCTAAAATCATCTATTTTAATATCTGTATCTGTATTTTTAGGTTCCACAACATCAAGCTTCATACCCACGCCCACAGTACTCCCTAAATTTAAAAGCGTTGGTGATTTTTGATGGTTATTGAAAGCATTATTGCGAAGTTGCAATTTATTACTGTTATCAACATTCGATGTACTATCAACTTTCATAGCATTATCATGTTGCCGATACAAATAATTTGCAATGAGATAAACCGCAGCCATAACGATCACAACCGCAGCAACTGCTCCAAATATCATTAACGCTTCACTTGCCGCGCCGCTGCTTGCACTGCTGGATAGCGCGCCTATCTCTGTTATAGCAGCAGATGACCCTTCAGAATTTTCTTTCGGATATATGTGGTCAAAACCACGCCCAAAGACGGCCACAGCAAAAAAACTTAATGTAAACCACGTGGTAGCGACCCCATTAGAAGTTCCGCATGTCTTGGGTGAGCCCATCGCAATAAGGATGTTAAATCCGCTGAAAATAGCGCCTGTCATCATTCCCCATGTAGCCCAACCTAAGGCTCCATCGAGGAAAAGACCTGCTGCTGCCAGAAGAGCTGCGCAACCAAAAGTCATAAATTCAAGAGCAAACATGACGATGATGCCACTATTATCTCTGGTGGTGGTATAGTCGTTATTGCGAAGAAGCTGGGTCGATTCTAGGGTAGGCATAAAACCTCTCATGAAATAGTTGATTTCTGATTTTCCTAGATGTTAGGTTATGTGTCAAGCTTTTTACAGAGGTAAAATTGACGAACAATCGAAAAGTTACTCCGGGTATGGCAGTCATAGTTGATGTAACCGAAGATGGATTTACCGTGAAAAAAATAAAAACAACACCGAAGGAAAAGAATCGTTTTTCAGAAAAAGAACTTCTTAACAATATCACACCTGCGACAGCGCATGCGGATGAAATTGCGCAATTGGGTGATGATGAAATAGGAGCATAGTCGTGTCAAGTACGTACATTCCCGATAGACGCGATATCGTCTGGCTTGATTTCGAGCCCAAAAAAGGCAAAGCGATTGGCAAATACCGCCCGGCATTTGTACTCTCTTCAAAGGGGTATAATAAAAAAACAGGGTTGCTCATTTGCTGTCCTATTAGCACGAGTATTCGTGGAGGTTTAACGGAAGTACCCATTGAAAATCTCGAACAACCTTCTGTCGTTGCAAGCAATATTATTCAAACGTTATCGTGGGAAAATAGAAAAGTAAAGTACATCACGCGTGCGCAACCTCATATTTTGAATGAAGTATTGGATAGATTATTACCGCTTATTGGTGGCGAAAATCTGTAATGATAACGGTTTCGGTCTGACATTTACCATTGACAAAAGACTCTACAATGTGTGGCAGGAATAAGGTTTTCATGATATTATAACAACGTAAAAAAACAATAAGAATAAAATAATAAGGATAAAATAATAATGAACCTTAAGTTTCATCCTAAACCTGGAATGGTTTTAATATGTGATTTTAGTACGGGTTTTCAAGCACCAGAAATGATAAAGAAACGACCAGTCGTGGTTGTTTCGCCTAGATCACGATCTAATGATAAACTGTGCACAATAGTACCTTTAAGTACTACTGAACCAAAACCAATAGAACTACATCATCATTGCTTAGATTCGAAATCTTTACCAGGAAAATTTGCCGATCAAAAAACTTGGGCGAAATGCGATATGATAAATAGAGTATCTTTAAAGCGTTTAGATAGAGTTTATCTTGGTAAAACTCAAAATGGGAAACGCCAATATATATCGCAAACTATATTACAAGAAGATTTTCAGGCAATTCAGCGATGCATTTTACAAGCATTAGGACTTGCAAGTTTGACTAAGTATTTGTAATTTGTCATAATGATAATGTTCCCGATAATCGGGCTTGTAAGACTGTCTTTGGGCAGCAGGCCTCAGCAACATGCAATAGCAAGCAAGCTGAGGTCTTAGAATAACGGCTTCGTAATTACGAGGCCGTTTTGCTTTCTGGGCAACACGGCGCTTTTCGTTCACTGCCATGGTTGGTTACTCTGCTTTAAGTAAACTGGTTCATGCAAGTGTTTATCCTAACCTAGCCCGCATGTTATCTATCTCTGTATGACCGATGCATTGTAATGTGTCGCTGAATTTAATTTGCTCGAATTTGTTTTGATAAAAATGAAGCAATGTTCTTTTTTGGGTTACAGTTGCGATCCCGCTTTGAATGTCGTTAATAAGTGCCGGCATGTTTTCATCACCTGAATGTCTAATGGTGGTGTCTTCGTAAGTGAGATCATTAATGGATTCATCACTCGCAGAAAGGGCATTCACAGGTTCACCCCAAATGATCTGACGATTCAAACCCAGAGCATCAAATTTAACTATGCCATATGTACGTCTTGCGATGATTTTAAATAGGAGATCATCATTATGAGCGGGATCAGCGGTTTCTGCAGACGTAGGAGCCAGTAAATGCGTTGTGTTTGTTGAGGCCACGGGTTTGAGTGCATTTTCACTCCCATATTTTTCGGGATTAGTGGTTCCATACTCGCATAGGTTTCCATGCATTACATCATGCTTTGCAAGCACTAACCAGGTGCCAATAGCCCCTATGGCTGAAGGAACAAGTGGAAGAAATATAGCCATCAGCGCGGTTGCCAATCCGCCAAAACCAATGGCATTTAGAGTAACCGCTAAAGCCCCTATAATCACACCTAGGAGAATAAACTGCCAGGGTTTATAAGTATGCATGAAAAACGCAGATCCAACGGCAGGAATAAATGAAGTCAACATTGCGCCGAACATATGTATCGCTTTCTTTATTTTCTGTTGGAAAATAAGTTCATACAACGTTTCAAAGAAGCGCAAATAGATATATACAAGGGCAGGGATAGAATATTTGAGGAACATCCAGGCGACATCGCCTTCGTATTTACTACTTAGCGCTTTATTCACTTTACCTTCATACCAATGCATAAAGGGTTTAAAGATAGCTTTAAAGGGGTGTTTCAAAAATGGATAGGACGTCGTCATGATGAGGTATTTTAACATAAAGTAGTCGGGCGCCAAACTTTTTTAGCTTATTATGTTGTGGCAAAATTAGCTTATTCTGCTGTAGCCTATTTAGCTTATTCTGCGCACCCCGTCATTGCCAATCAAGCACTTATGTGATAGCTTATAACCCTTTAGAAACAGGCACGTAGCTCAGCGGTAGAGTACTACGTTGACATCGTAGTGGTCGGTGGTTCGACTCCACTCGTGCCTAAATAAGGTTAAATCATGCCAACAATAACCCTGCCGGATGGCAGCCAACGACAATTTGATAAACCGGTGACGGTGCTTGAGGTTGCGCAATCGATTGGTGCAGGCTTAGCTAAGGCTGCGATTGCGGGTAAGGTCGATGATAAGTTGGTGGATACGTTTTACCCTATCAAACACGACGTTAAATTAAGCATCATCACCGATCGCGACCCAGAAGGATTAGAGGTTATTCGTCATTCCACCGCGCATTTGTTAGCGCAAGCCGTAAAGCGTTTATATCCCGATGCGCAAGTGACCATTGGTCCTGTCATTGAAGATGGATTTTATTACGATTTCTCGTATAAACCTGGTTTTACCACCGAAGATTTTGAAAAGATTGAAGCCGAGATGGATAAGATCGTTAAAGAAGATTTTACGGTGAGTCGCCGTGAGTTACCGCGTGATGAAGCGGTTAAATTCTTTCGCAATATGAATGAAGAATACAAAGCTAAAATCATCGAAGATATTCCGCAAGATGAAGTATTGTCTTTATATCAGCAAGGTGAATTTGTTGATTTATGCCGCGGTCCGCACATTCCTCGTACCGGTATGTTAAAAGCATTTAAGCTCATGAAAGTATCAGGCGCTTATTGGCGTGGTAATGCTGATAATGAAATGTTGCAACGTATTTATGGTACAGCCTGGGCGAATAAAAAAGATCAAGAGGCGTATTTGAATCGTATCGAAGAAGCTTTGAAACGTGATCATCGCAAAATAGCGAAAGCGCAAGATCTCTTTCACTTTCAAGAAGAAGCGCCCGGTATGGTGTTTTGGCATCCGAATGGTTGGACGATGTACCGTGTGTTAGAGTCTTTTATTCGAGAAAAACTGAACAAAGCAAATTATCAAGAAATCAAAACACCGCAAATCATTGATAAAAGCTTGTGGGAAAAGTCGGGACATTGGGAAAACTTTCGTCATGAAATGTTTATTACGGAATCGGAATCACGTACCTACATGATTAAACCGATGAGTTGTCCCGCACATATTCAGATATTTAATCAAGGATTAAAAAGTTATCGCGATTTACCGATTCGTTTCGCTGAATTTGGATGTTGTCATCGTAATGAAATATCCGGTGCATTGCATGGGCTCATGCGTGTACGCGGTTTAACACAAGACGATGCCCATATCTTTTGCCGCGAAGATCAAATTGCAGCTGAAGCCGAAGGGTTTATTAAATTATTGCAAGAAGTGTATTTGGATTTTGGTTTTGCGCCGGAGAATTTACATATTCATCTTTCCACTCGTCCTGAACAACGAGTGGGTTCCGACGAACTCTGGGATAAAGCGGAATCAAAGTTAATGGAAGTGTTAAACGCTACAAAACTATCCTGGCAAGAAAACCCGGGTGATGGTGCGTTTTATGGTCCAAAGATCGATTTCTATCTTAAAGATTGTATTGGTCGCAGCTGGCAGTGTGGTACCTTGCAACTCGACTTTGCCTTACCAGGTCGATTAGGGGCTCATTACATGGGTGAAGACAGCACGAGGCAAATACCCGTGATGTTACACCGAGCTATTCTAGGGTCGCTCGAACGATTTTTAGGTATGTTGATTGAACATTACGGCGGAATATTCCCGCCTTGGCTAGCGCCTAAACAGGTCGCCATCCTTAATATTAGCGATGCGCAGGCACCTTATGCCACCCAGATTGCCGAAACCTTAAAAAATGATGGATTTCGCGTGCATTCTGACTTGCGAAATGAGAAAATAGGCTTTAAAATCCGGGAGCACACGCTCGCGCGTGTACCGTATTTGTTGGTCATTGGGGATAGGGAAGCAGCGGATAACACCGTTGCCGTACGTACCCGGGATGGCCAAGATTTGGGAACCATGTCCTTGCCCGACTTTGTTACCCGCTTACAAGCGGATATCGAAAGGCGGGGACGGGTTAAAGAGTAGATAGACGGAGGGTTAACTCATCACTATTAAGCAGCAACAGAATAAGTACCGCATTAATGAAGAAATTCTCAAGCGCAGGGAAGTGACCAGGGTACTACTGGTTGATGAAGAAGGTAACAAAGACGAAGTCAAAGTAACCGATGCATTAGCCAAGGCGAAAGAGGCGGGTCTGGACTTGGTTGAGATCTCACCTAATGCGAAACCTGTTGTTTGTAAGATGATGGATTACCGGAAGTTTGTTTATTCCCAAAAGAAGAGGCAAGCTGAGGCTAAGAAAAAGCAAGTCAAAAGCACGCTCAAGGAAATCAAGTTTCGTCCTACAACGGGCGAAGGCGATTTCCAGGTCAAGTTGCGCAGTATCCTGCGCTTCTTGGAGGAAGGACATAAAGTTAAAGTGTCCATCCGTTTCCGTGGGCGTGAAGTTGTGCACCATCGCATCGGCCAAGAACTCATGGATCGCTTAAGTGCGGCTATTGTAGGACTTGGTATTGTTGAGCAACAAGCGAAGCTTGAAGGTCGACAAATGATCATGGTTGTTGCACCTAACAAAAAATAAATGTTAGGTTCTGCCTGTGCCCCAGGTGCTTTATAGGAGACTGTGTCAGCCTTACGTAAGTGGTCTTGAATGTGTCATTCAAAACCGCGCACGTAAAGTAAGCGGTCTTAAAACTTCCTTAAAACAGGCGATTAGGAGAGATATATCATGCCAAAAATGAAGTCACACAGCGGCGCGAAAAAGCGCTTCCGTGTACGAAAGAAAGCGAAAACTGGCTCTAAAGTTAAGTTTCGCAGTACTAACCGTGGTCACTGCTTAGGTAATAAGAGCCGTGATACGAAACGTCGTCGTAAGTCACCGGGTAAGAGCCTTACTCCAAGTGATGAAAAAACTATCCTTCGTGTATTGAAGGGGGGTTAAGCGATGGCAAGAGTAAAACGTGGTGTGACGGCACGTAAACGTCACAAAAAAGTTCTTAAAAAAGCGAAAGGTTATTATGGCGCCCGGTCGCGGGTGTATCGCGTCGCTAAACAGGCGGTGATTAAAGCCGGCCAATATGCGTATCGCGATCGTCGTAACCGTCGTCGTGCCTTTCGTCGCTTATGGATTGCGCGTATTAACGCGGGTGCTCGTCAACAGGGTATTACTTATAGCCAGTTCATGAATGGCCTAAAGAAAGCCTCTATTGGCGTGGATCGTAAAATCCTGGCTGATTTAGCTGTATTTGATCAAGCAGCCTTCACTGCGTTGATCGAGAAGTCTAAAGCGGCTTTGCATTAAAGGAAAAAGAATACCGCGCGAATACGCGCGGTATGCTGATGAGCGGATGCGATGAGTACGAGTCAGAGCGCGAGTGTTAAGGAATACCGTGTGAATACACACGACATGCGAATTGTATTGCGAGCGATACTATTCAATAGATGACGTAAATCTGTAACCCATCTGATCACTCGTTAACACCCGTGCTCCGACCCATGCTTACCGCTCATCTCGAGTCAGAGCGCGAGTGTTAACGAGCGATCGGATGAGTCATGGATTTACGCTCGTTTTAAAGTTTGGCGCGTATTTTCTCAACATTCGACAAATCCATTTTAGTTTTTCCAGCCGTATTATTAGGCTTAATAGCATTATTCAATCCATTCAACACAGTCGCTTGTCCTGGTACTGGGGCATTATTTACCAAATCCACCGCTTTCTTAATGTTATTCAAACCGTCCTTTAACAGAATAATCGGCTTAGAATAAGATAACCGTAGAAAACCGGCTTCGGTCGGAAAGCCAAATCCTGAACCGGGTACCATCGCAACACCCGCTGCGTGGATAAAGTAATAGGTAATATCAACATCGTTCTCAAACTTTGTTTTATTACCCAGCACTTCTTGATAAGCACTGGGAATCGTTTTACCTATTAAATTTTTGGCATTCACCACCATATAAAAGGCGCCGCCAGGTTTTTCTTGAGGCGCCATTCCCATCTCTTGCAATGATTTAAAAACGAAATCACGATTTCTTTTGTATACTTGCAGTGTATCTTTCCACCATGTGTTTTGAAGATCTTTTCTCGACTGAACTGCTGCTGTCAGTGCCACATGCGTTGCGATAGAAGCAGATGGGTTGATAGGAATCTGCTCTTGGCTCATGGCCGAAATATGATGTTCTGATGCAGCCATCATACCGATACGTAAACTCGGTGCGCCGGCGACACTTTTCGATCCGGAATTAACCGTGAAAGTACGTGCTTTCAATGAAGGATCAACATCCAACAGGCTGATATGTTCTTCATGGCTTAATTCCCGATAAACATCATCCAAGATAATATTAACGTTGGGGTATTTGTTTAAAACTGCGACCAACGCTTCAACCTCTTGCCTATTCAGTGTTACACCCGAAGGGTTGTTTGGGTAATTAATAATAATCCCTTTAATGTTTGGATTATTTTTAAGTGTTCTCTCAAGCGCTTTAAGATCGGGCTTAAATGTATTGGGATCCGAAGCAATACCTATGAGTTTTGAAGGAGGTTTCATCTGAAGTCCATACGGACCAAAATAGGGGATGAACGTTGCAATATCACCGCCATCTTTCAGTAATACGTTGGTAGCTAACGTTAAAGCATTGGTGGCACCGGACGTCACCATGCATTCAGCAGCTGTATATCCTACTTTAGGGTACCATTCTTTATAGAGTTCTCTGACCGCTTCACGTGCTTCGGGTGTTCCTGGGGTAGGTGTGTACTCGTTCGCAGTGTTTAAATACGCCGGTTTGCTTAATGCGGCTGTCACAGCAGGATTAATCTGGCGGTAGGGTTGACCAATGGAAAGATTAAGAATGGGGAGTAGGTTTTGTTTTTTACGTTCTTCATTAAGCTTGGGTAGTTGATCAAATATTTGTCGAATTACTGATGTCATACTATCTTCCTTGTAGATAAATTTCTTGAGCCAATTAAAGTATCATGAATCTTTTTGTTTGTAAAATGAATGAAATCTTAAATCTACCACCCTGCAAGATTGTCTGTTACAATTAATCATCTGATTTTATTGGGAAAATATGACTAATATCACCGACATTACAAACCGTGCCCTTCAAGCCGTGGTAGGTGCATCCGACTTGATTCAGCTCGATGCAGTTCGCATCGAATATTTGGGTAAGAAGGGCACATTAACCGAATTATTGAAACAAGTCGGTACGATGGAACCCGAGGCGCGTAAAGCCTTTGGGCAACAGGTGAACGAAGCTAAACAAGCTATTCAAATGGCGATTGAAGAACGTAATAACGTATTATCGCAAGCGGATGTTGCGGCGAAACTCGCGAAAGATACCGTGGATGTTACGCTTCCAGGTGCGAAACGAAGTCAAGGTGGTTTGCATCCGGTGAGTCGCGCGTTGCAACGTGCCAGTGATATCTTTGCTCAATTTGGTTTTGATGTAGCGTATGGCCCCGAGATTGAAGATGAGTTTTATAATTTTGAAGCATTGAATACGCCTGCGAATCATCCTGCACGCGCGATGCACGATACATTTTATTTTCCTAATGGGCAATTGTTGCGCAGTCACACATCACCGGTACAAATTCGTACGATGATCCATGGCGAACCGCCGTTTCGCATCATATCACCAGGACGTGTTTATCGATGCGATAGCGATGTGACGCATGTACCGATGTTTCATCAAGTGGAAGGATTGTTGATCGAAAAGAATGCAACCTTTGCGCAACTGAAAAGCTTGCTTCATGAATTTGTGAATCGTTTTTTTGAAAAGAAATTAAACATT
>CAYUEL010000037.1:0-12616 GCA_964443025.1 uncultured Gammaproteobacteria bacterium
CCCGGTGTGTTTTTTGAAGTTGTTAATACGGCTTTCGTATTCACACCCGGTAAATCATTTACCAACAATATGGCGCGCTCTAATACATCAATTTTTAATGGGACACTATTCAACACGGGTTCCATGTAGTCTTCAATTGTGCCTAATACTTTTTTAGTATCGCCATCAACCACCACTTCATCCACAAAACCTTCGATAACTTGTAATTTAACAACACCACTTTGATCAATTTCTTGGGGAGGAATAATAACCCGCGTTAAAATATAACCTTCTTCTACATAAATACGTTCAATATCTTCCGTGAGAAGCTGTAACTCTTCCAACGTGATGGTTGTACCTAATTTCTTCTCATAAAGCGGACGTAACTTTTCAGCAGTAAAAACTGTGGCGCCTTCTAGAACAAGCTCATTAAATTCAAAATGAATTTCTTTCGCTGTTTGATCAGCTGCAGGTCTTTCACGCTTTTCAGGACCTAGTAATGGGGGTGGTTCTTTCAAGCCTTGATCACGCGGTGGCACATTGGGTGTTTGCCGTTCAGGTGAAACAGTCGCTGGTACTGAAGTACCTGCTGGAACCGCTGCCTGTGCGAGCAAGGGTAACAATGCAATAATACAAATCCATTGTGATTTTTTAAAAAACACCGCTGCATCCTTGTTGAGGCTATCGAACTCAACGATTATAAAGCATATTATTCTTTAGTCCAAGACCTGTGTATTTAAATATTTTTTCTGACCTTGTTTATCTACTAACAAAACAGCATCTATGTTGAGATTTTCCATTATTTCTTTCCAATGGGCTTCTCCAGCAATCAACAATGCCGTTGCTGCTGCATCGGCCAGCACCGGATCGGGATGAATAACCGTCACAGAAAGCCAGGTCTCTGCTGGATACCCTGTTTTAGGGTCAATAAGATGGTGATGTGACTCACTAAAAGCACGGGCATACGTACCTGACGTAAATACACTTTCATTGTTCGTTAACGTGAACACTTGGGTCGCTTGTGTTTCGCCCGGAATATAAACCGCCACCTGCCACGGATGTTGATGATTTTTGCCTAACGTTTGAACATCGCCGCCTGCGTTAATCAGCGCGTTGCGAACCCCTTGCGATTGCAAATAATGCATGATTTGACCACTCGCGTAACCTTTTGCAAATGCACCAAAATCTAAACGTACTTGCGGATTATTACAAGTTAACATGAGATGATCGATATGCAGATCGTACATGCTGGGTTTTGCTGTCACCGCTTGTGCAAGATCACTTTCGGTGGGAGTAGATGGAAGATTATCTTCATTAAAATCAGATAAAAATCCCCATTTACCAATCAATCCACCAATCGCAGGATTAAAATAACCTAACGTTTGTTGTTCGTAGTGTTGCGCAAGTAAAATAAGTGTTTTTGTTTCGGGTGTTATCGTGATAGTTGTTTGATCGATACAAGCCGAATTAATCTCCGTTAATTCGCTCGGCTCCCAAGCATGCCAACGTTTGTGCATGTCCATCAGTTGAGTTTGAATGTTCCCAAATAAAAAATCTGCTGTTTTTTTATCTGTATCAGGAAGAATGATCTCTACGGTAGTGCCAAAAACATAGAACGTGGCACGTTGTGAAACTTGCGGTGAACACGCTAATAATAAAAGAGCTAATAAAAGAAAATACTTTCTCATACTTTTACAAGATGCTCGATAGTATCCAAGAATTTATCAGCTATTTTAACACCTGTTTCAGCTTCGATTTGTCGAATGCAAGTGGGTGATGTGATATTAATTTCTGTTAAATAATCACCAATCACATCTAAGCCGGCAAAATAAATACCCAATGTTTTTAATTTCTTACCCACTTGTTTAGCAAGCGCTTCATCCTGTGTGCTAATGGGTTTTACCATTGTACTCGCTCCTCGCACCATATTCCCTCGAATATCACCTTCTTTAGGAATGCGTGCTAGAACATAGGGAATAGGTTCACCGTTAACGATCAAAATACGTTTATCTCCCTCACGAATTTCGGGAATAAATAATTGCGCCATGCAAGGTGTTTTTCCGCCATGTGTTAAAATTTCAATCATGACATGGATGTTACGTTCATGTTCATCCACATAAAAAATACGATCGCCACCCATGCCATCTAATGGTTTTAAAATACACCGTTTATGTTCGGCGATAAACGCTTTGATACTTTCATCATTGGCCGTCACCAACGTAATAGGGCAAAATTCAGGAAAATGTGTTACGAAAAATTTTTCATTATAAGAACGCAAGCTTGAAGGTTTATTAATCACCCAAACGCCTTCTCGTTCCGCTTGTTCCAACATATAAGTCGCATAGATGTAATTCATATCAAATGGGGGATCTTTGCGCATTAAAATAACATCAAGTTGCGACAAAGGTTTTAATGTTTTTTCACCCAACTCAAACCAATGCGATGGATCGTCAAACACCTTGATCGAAGACATATAAGCCGATGCTTGTTGCTGATGCACCAGCAAATCTTCTGACAAAATGTAATGAATTTGCATCTTTCGCGCTTGCGCTGCTAACATCATCGCGAATGTGCTATCTTTGTAGACATGGATATTTTGGATGGGGTCCATTACAACCCCGATTTTTAGCGCCATGGGTCACCTTTGAAATGTTAAACTATTGTCATTTACTACTCGAGGAGGCCTGTTCGCAGCCCTATCACGATGTACCCGACAACTTAATCGCCGCATTACACGATCAACCTGATTCTATCACAGCTTGCATTAACTTGCTTAATGAATGCCGGAGTTATCAACATTGGCCGCTCGTCAGCGGCATGACCTGTTTAGATGTAACATTGGGCGATATGTTGGCCGATGAAGAAGATGTGGATTTAATTATTCCTCGGGCTATTTTGCAGGAAAGTTTGATTGCGTTGTTCAAGAAAAAAAATAATGCGATTCATCAAGTGTGTGTTGCGTTGAATTATTTGCATCGTTTATTGCATGAAGATCGATTGGGTTTGATGGCAAGTGGATTGTCTTTGTTGTTAGAAAATATTGATCAATTTGAATACCATCAAGCAATTTTTGATTGCCTTAAACACTACGATTTGTTACTCAAAGAGTATTCCAATAAAACTCTTCATCTTGAAGCGGCTGAAAAATTGTGGGTGAATATTAGCTTTTATCACCAACAATTAAATCAACAAGAACCTCGATGGTCAATGGATGAATCGATTAAACAACATCTCAATTTACGTATTCAATATTTTGCCTATAAATTAGCGGATCTTTTAAAAGTACCGGATGGTGATGCGACCTTATTAAAAGAAAAGATTATGCCCTATTATCTTGCGATTACCGACGGATTATTATTCGGCGAACATTTCGAATTGCGCGCACGCATGGAGGCACGATTCAAAAAGCTCGATCAACTCGATGATCCTATGTTACTCATCGCCATCCCCGCACAAAAACTTTGGGCCGAATGCCTGCGTATTGCTGTAAATGTGTAAAAGTCTTAACGCTGCGCTGTTTTAACTAAAAATCACCCGCTAGGTATTGCAATATACTGAGCGCGGCGACCCCGGCGGTTTCGGTGCGTAATACACGCGGACCGAGTTTAATGCCAACAAAACCCTGTTGATCAATCAGTAAATTTTGTTCTTCCTGTGTTAATCCACCTTCGGGGCCAATGACTAACACGATGTTTTTAGTGTCGCGGTTAATATTCGCTAATTCATTTAGGCCGTTTAACGCCAATACTAATCGTGTCGATTCAGTGATGGTTGGAAGCCAATCGTTAAATAACATCACGTCATTAAGTTTCGGTAATACCAAACGTGTGGATTGCTCACAAGCACTAATAATAACACGCGACCAATGTTGATGTTTTTTCTCCCACCGCTCCTTATCATTTTTAATATTAGAACGTGCAGCAACAATTGGGGTAATGGTTTTAACACCAAGTTCCGTTGCTTTTTGTAATGCAAAATCCATGCGCTCAGATTTTGCAATGCCTTGAACAAGATGAATATTCAAGGGTGATTCGTTTTCACTTTTTAATGTATCCATGATGCGAACTTTCGCATGCTTTTTATTTAACGTTAATATCTTTGCATTCCAACCTTCGCCCTTTCCATTAAAAATAATTAATTCATCATTGGATTCCAAACGAAGAACATTCAGCAAGTAATGCCTCGCAATTTCATCCAATTCAATTTCAAACCCTGAATGAATTTTATCAAACGGTTGATAGATTCTTGATATTCGCATTGTCTTTCTCTGCTATTAAATGAATACTTTCCCGCACTACATGAACGATCTTATCTATTTCTTGTTCCGTTATCACGTAAGGTGGCATGAAATAAATAACATTCCCCAGTGGACGTATCAACACGCCTTGACTGACTGCATGTTGATAGACGATCAACCCTGGGCGCTGCACGCTGTTTTCCCGAAGTTCTATCGCCATAATCATTCCTGTTTGACGTACCTGTGCGACCAAAGGATGCGTTTTAAAAGTTTGGCAGGCCCGTGCAATATAATCAATTTTTTTCTTATTTTTTTCGATACTATTTTCTTCTTGTAGTATGTCAATGGTTGCCAATGCCGCCGTACACGCCAATGGATTCCCCGTATAACTGTGTGAATGTAAAAATGCTTTGTTTGACGCATAATCATCGTAAAAACATTGATAGATCGCATCTGTTGTCAAAACAACCGATAATGGCAAATAACCACCGGTTAATCCTTTTGATAAACACATGAAATCGGGTGTGATATTTGCTTGTTCGCATGCAAACAATGTTCCTGTTCGGCCAAACCCCACGGCAATCTCATCTGCAATAAAATAAATATGATACTTACGAGTTAATGCATAAAGCTTTTGCAAAAAATACGGTTGATACATCCGCATCTTTCCCGCGCATTGAACCAAGGGTTCTACGATAAGCGCACAAGCTTGTGAAGCGTGTTCAACAAAGATCGCTTCGACCTTTTCTAAAATTTTATCAGCATATGCTTCATATGCCTCATGTTCAGGCTGATTAAATGTATCCGCTACAGGAATACTGATCACATCAAATAATAAATCTTGATAAGTATTTTTATAAAGTTCTACTTGACTAACCGACAGAGCTCCGGTTGTTTCACCGTGATAACTATTATCTAATGTAAAAAATAGTTTTTTATGCGTTTTTCCTTGATTTCTCCAAGCATGGTAAGACATCTTCAATGCAACTTCGATCGCTGATGAACCATTGTCAGCATAAAAGCATCGGTTTAAACCATCCGGTGATATCTCAACGAGTTTTTCTGCCAATGTTATCGCAGGTTCATGTGAAAACCCTGCCAAAATCACATGTTCTAAATGATCTAATTGTGTTTTAATCGCAGCATTAATACGAGGATTACAATGTCCAAACAAATTCACCCACCAAGAGCTGATGGCATCAATATAGCGTTTACCATTAAAATCTTCGAGATAAACGCCACTTGCACGTTTGATGGGAATCATCGGAAGCGTTTCATGATCTTTCATTTGCGTGCATGGGTGCCACAATACGTTTAAATCACGTAATACCCATGCTTGGTTTAAATCTTTCATGCTTTAAATACATCGACCTTATCGAGCTTTTCCCAACTTGGATTCAAATCATCGCGGCCCATATGTCCGTACGCAGCCAATGGCCGGTAAATAGGACGCCAAAGATCTAACATCTTAATAATACCTTTGGTACTTAAATCAAAATTCTTTTTAATGATGTTGATTAAAACATCGTTCTCAATTGTTGAGGTGCCATACGTATTAATATAAATAGAAACCGGATCTGCGACACCAATCGCATAAGCCAACTGCACCTCACAACGTTTCGCAACACCTGAAGCAACAATGTTCTTCGCGATATACCGTGCCACATAAGCAGCGGAACGATCCACTTTTGTCGGATCTTTACCTGAAAAACAACCACCCCCATGATGGGCCGCGCCACCATAAGTATCTACAATAATTTTACGGCCTGTTAAACCACAGTCGCCCATGGGCCCGCCAATCACAAATCGCCCCGTTGGATTGATATAAAACCGCGTGTCTTTGTCAATCATATGTGCCGGCATTACCGGTTTGATGATTTCATCAATCACGGCTTCCACGATTTGTGTATGAGAAATATCTGGATCGTGTTGCGTTGATAACACAATGTTATCAATGGCCACGGGTTTGTAATTTTCATAACGCAATGTCACTTGCGATTTAGCATCAGGTCGCAACCAGGGTAGTACATTTTCTTTGCGCATCTGCGCTTGACGTCGCATCAATCGATGCGCAAACGTGATAGCTGCAGGCATCAGTACATCTGTTTCATCACACGCATAACCAAACATAATACCTTGATCGCCTGCGCCTAATGCGTGATCAGAAGTTTCATTCACGCCCTGTGCAATATCAGGAGATTGCCGGCCAATCGCCGTTAATACGGCACACGAAGCACCATCAAATCCATAACCAGGATCGGTATAACCAATATCATCAATGAGTGTACGAGCAATCGCTTCTGTATCCACCCAACCGACCGTTGTGATTTCACCAGCAATCAACACCATGCCCGTTTTAACTAACACTTCACATGCAACACGCGCATTTTTATCCTGTGCAATAATCGCATCAAGAATAGCATCGGACAATTGATCTGCAATTTTATCTGGATGACCTTCAGAAACAGATTCTGAACTGAATAAATAATTGCCCGACATGTAGGATTCTCCTAACCGAAAGCCATACTTTAACCCATATATCATACTCTTTTCATGTAAGAATGCAAAAACCGTTTATAAATTAGACAATTGGTTTTAAAAAATTAATTTTTAATTATAAAGGGCTTGCATTTGAAAATGTTGTCTCGTACAATGGAGATTCCTGCATACTTGTACAGGCATGTACAAGATTGAGCCCTGGCCCCACATTAGTCAGGGCTTTTTTTATTGTGCGTCGTACATCCACTTTCATTCGTTCGTATTTTCGTAAAAATTTTCTACGAGGTGCTGTTGCCATTTTGGCGACGGTTCGGGTTGTGTGATGTCAAACCGTCTGAGGGTGAGCTGCATGCAGCGAACGGGCAGCCATGGATGGCTGCCCTGGGTAATGCCGCAGGGAAGCTTACTTGCGATTAATTTACCGAAAACCAACACGCACCCGATAAAGGCGCAAAAAAAATGGCAACAGCAAAGATCAAGATTAATTAGTAGCGTTTTTCGCTCTATATTCTTTGAAGAGTACACGTTCTTTAACAACCCAATCGAACTTCCAGATCATGTTTTCGCCCGTGTATTTTTCTTTTTGAACATTACGATCATACGAATAAGAACAACCGGTTTCTTTCCCATTGGGACGCTTTGCCGTTGAACGTAATAAAATGACTTCACGTTTTTTACTTTTTCTACCCATTTTTTTGCTCCTCTGGTAGTGCAGGTACATTTTCGCCACGCGCTTTGATGATGCGCAATACCACGTCAATACCTTTTTTATCAATGATGCGCAATCCTCTTGTAGATACACGTAGGCTCACGTAGCGGCCCAATGTTTCTACCCAGAAGCGGCGACTGTGTAAATTCGGTTTAAATGTACGTTTGGTGCGGTTACGAGCGTGCGATACATTATTACCTTTTGTTGTACGCTTACCGGTCACCTGACAATGAGCACCCATAAATAGCCTCCAAAACCCTTAATGTTCCTTATGAACCCGCATTTATACCAAAATCCTAGGTTAAATACAAGCCAAACATGTTAAAATCCTCCTATGAATTTACAAGATAGACAAATTGTATTGGGTATCACCGGTGGTATCGCCGCATATAAGACACCCAACTTAGTTCGGCTCCTCCGATCTCAAGGCGCTAGCGTGCGCGTGGTCATGACGGCAGCTGCTAAACAATTCGTCACCCCCATGAGTTTACAAGCGGTAGCTGGGCATCCTGTTGCAGAAAACCTCTTTGATATGTCACAAGAAGCTGTGATGGGACATATTGAGCTGGCTCGATGGGCCGATGCCGTACTGATCGCACCTGCCAGCGCCCAAAGTCTTGCCAAACTTACACATGGGTTTGCCGATGACTTACTCACTACTCTCGTTTTAGCAACACGTGCACCCATCATGATGGCTCCTGCCATGAATCGTGTGATGTGGGAACAAACGATCACACAAGCCAATGTCGCTGCTTTAAGAGCCCGTGGAATCCATGTATTGCCCGTGGCTGAAGGCGAACAAGCTTGCGGCGAAATAGGGCCTGGGCGGATGTTGGAACCTGAAAGCATCATGGCTCATCTTCCATCCTTGTTTATGCCGCGTCTATTGGCTGGAAAACGTGTGTTAATCACCGCCGGTCCCACGCAAGAACCCATTGACCCCGTGCGCTACATCAGCAACGCCAGTTCCGGCAAAATGGGTTATGCATTGGCGCAAGTAGCACAACAAATGGGGGCGCAAGTAACACTCATTTCTGGGCCCACGACTATTACACCGCCCGCGCATGTGTCAACGCATTTTGTTGATACAACATTAGCCATGTACGATAAAGTCATGACGCACATCACGGGACAAGATATATTCATTGCCACAGCGGCGGTGGGTGATTACCGTATCGACAAGCCTCATGATCATAAGATTAAAAAAACGCAAGATGTACTAACATTAAACCTCATTAAAAACCCTGATATTTTAAAAACGGTTGCGCAGATGAAACAACGTCCTGTTTGTATTGGGTTTGCTGCTGAAACAGATAATACCCTTGAAAATGCGAAACAAAAATTAATCATGAAAAATTTAGATATGATTTGTATGAATGATATTAGTCAGCGAGATATTGGTTTTGAATCGGATAATAACCAATTAACACTCATGACGCGCGATACTACCAAAACATTAAATAAAATGTCAAAATACGATTGTGCACAAGAAATTTTAAAACAGGTGATTCATGTTAGTAAAATGCCCACAAACGATTTTTCGTGCTTATGATATTCGTGGCACCGTTCCCGATGCTTTAAATGAAAATGTAGTTTATACCGTTGCACGTGCTTATGCCGTAATGGCGCATCAAAAAAATATAACCACGGTTGCGATTGCGCGTGACGGGCGCAATAGTGGTCCCGAACTGTTACGTGCATTGGCAAAAGGTTTGCAAGAGGGTGGCATGCATGTGATTAACATCGGCGCCGTCCCCACACCTGTTTTGTATTTTGCTGCTTATCATCTTGATACGTTATCCGGCATTATGTTAACGGGAAGCCATAATCCCAGCCATTATAACGGTTTAAAAATGATGTTGGCGGGTGAAACATTAAACGGGAATACGATTCAAGAATTGTATCAAATAACACAAGCCGGCGCTTTTACAGAAGGAAAAGGTCAATACGAAGAACAAAATATTCGTGATAGTTATCTTCAAACCATTTTAAAACAAATTCATTTGTCGCGACCTCTGAATATTGCTGTTGATTGCGGGAATGGTATTACAGGTTATTTAGCGCCTCTGCTATTACAACAATTAGGTTGTAACGTTACAGCGTTATATACAGAAGTGGATGGAAATTTCCCTAATCATCATCCTGATCCAAGTAAACCTGAAAATTTAAAAGATCTGATTCATACGGTAAAAACAAAACAGTTGGATCTGGGCGTGGCTTTTGATGGCGATGGTGATCGCCTGGGTATCGTAACCAATACCGGCGAGATTATTTATCCTGATCGACAAATGATTTTATTTGCGCGCGAAGTGCTAAGTAAATACCCCGGCGCACCCATTATCTATGATGTTAAATGTTCACGTTTATTGAAACAAGCCATCAAAGATGCAGGTGGGAAACCTATCATGTCGCGCACGGGTCATTCGTTCGTTAAGGGAGAATTAAAAAAACAACACGCACCATTGGCGGGCGAAATGAGCGGACATATCTTTTTCAATGATGATTGGTATGGTTTTGATGATGCATTATACGCCGCAGCACGTCTCATTCGAATTTTAAGTAATGATTCGCAACAACGCAGCGCAACGGAGATATTATCTTCCTTACCCAATGCGGTGAATACACCCGAACTGAATATTGCTATCCCAGATAATGAGAAGTTTGTATTCATGGATCGATTTGCCAAGCTTGCTCAATTCCCTGGTGGTCATGTTGATACAACGGATGGCGTACGCGTCGAATTTAATGATGGTTTTGGTTTGGTTCGTGCGTCTAATACCACCCCCAATTTGGTTTTACGCTTTGAAGGTGATGACGAAGCAAGTCTTAAACGCATCCAGCAGCTGTTTGAGCAGCAGTTGAAAGCGGTAGGGTTGGATTAACGCCGTCATTCCCACGCTAATCGTCATTGCGAGCCCCGCTTTTTCTCCGTCATTGCGAGCCGAAGGCGAAGCAATCCACTGTTTAATGGATTGCTTCGTCGTGCTTCGCACTCCTCGCAATGACGGGTATTCGTATCAGCTTGAATAATACATATCAAACTCAACAGGATGTGGAATCTTGCTGAGTCGTTGGATTTCTTTACGTTTCATTTCAATGTAACTGTCGATCACATCGTCTGTAAAGACATCACCGACTTTCAAGAAATCACGGTTTTTGCTCATCGTATCCAATGCTTCTTGCAATGAAGAACATACGGTTGGTATGTGTGACGCTTCTTCTTCACTCAACTCATAGAGGTTGCGTTCCATGGCTTCGCCTGGATGAATCTTGTTGCGAATACCATCGAGACCCGCCAACATCATCGCAGCAAAAGCAAAATAAGGATTAGCGATTGGATCAGGGAAGCGAACTTCGATACGGCTGCCTTTATCGCTCGGTGAAAACGGTACGCGAATCGCAGCAGAACGGTTGCAAGATGAATAAGCCAACATCACCGGTGCTTCAAATCCAGGGACTAAACGCTTATAACTGTTGGTGGCTGGGTTGGTGAAGGCATTCAATGCACGTGCGTGATGAATAATCCCACCAATATAAAACAACGCATTGTCTGATAACTTCGCATAAGCATTGCCCGCAAAAATATTCTTACCTTTGAGAAATAATGATTGATGGCAATGCATTCCGCTACCGTTATCATCCACTAATGGCTTCGGCATGAATGTCGCTGTTTTACCCCAGGCATGAGCCACGTTTTTGATCACGTATTTCATCGTCATCAATTCATCAGCTTTTTTGAGCAATGTATTGAACTTTGTAGAAATTTCGTTTTGGTTGGCAGTGGCCACTTCATGGTGATGGGCTTCGACTGTAATGCCTAAGGACTCGAGCACAGAAGACATTGCAGAACGAATGTCTTGTGATGAATCCACGGGCGGCAATGGGAAATACCCACCCTTAATCGTAGGGCGATGACCCATGTTCGCTTCAGGATATTTTTTACCACTGTTCCAAGCTGCTTCGATTGAATCGAATTTATAAAAAGCGCCGCTCATGCTGGTTCCCCAACGAACGTCATCGAAGATAAAAAACTCTGGCTCGGGGCCCATGTAACATGTATCAGCAATCCCAGATGCTTTAAGATAAGCTTCGGCACGTTTGGCAATCGAGCGTGGGCAACGGATGTAAGGTGTTTCAGAATCAGGTTCATAAACATCACAACGTATGACCAGGGTACTTTCTTCGGTAAAGGGATCAACAAATACCGTCTCTGGATCGGGCTTTAAGATCATGTCAGATTGATGAATTTCTCGCCATCCGGTAATGGAAGAACCGTCAATAGGTTTCCCATGCGTAAGAAAATTTTCATCCACACAATGCGTCGGCAAAGTGATGTGATGGTCTTTACCAACCATGTCGATAAAGCGCAAGTCAATATAGCGAGCTTCGTGTTCCTTGATTAAATCCAATACATTGCCAATAGACATAGATCTACCCTATTTGTGATGTGAGCCAAAAGTGTTTGAGCTTGTAAAAGCGGAAGGACCCGTTGTTACGGAAGTCCATTATAATGAAATTTTTTCAGTTTGTACAATCATTTGAATTGTCATTTAATTAACTTAATAGACGTACAATACCCCTAATGTCCCGATAAAGGTCAACAACACCGGCACTTTCACCCACTGAAAACCAAATAATTTATAAGCAATGTTGCAAAACGCAAGCATGATAAGCGGCGGATAGCATGCAGCGATGATGGGGAAAATGATTTCGACAATACGCACGAAACCTAAGAATGACATACCAAATGCAATTAACACGGTTAATCCCACAAAGGGTTTGTACATTTTATCTTCATCATGAAAAAAGTGATGGCTCAAAAATTCTGCAAACACGGAAGTCAGTGTTACCGCAGTGGTTAAACATGCAATAGAAACAACCCCATTTGCAATAGGACCCGCATAAGTTCCAAGCATATTGAGAGATAAAATGCCTATCAATTCATCGGCAGGAACACCTTGCAACGCTACCGCATGTTTTGCCGCTATGAAACAAAAGCCACCATAAACTACAAGCAACAATAAACCTGCAATTAAACTGGATTTTAACAAATACACAATTAATGTGTGATGTTCCATTTTACCTTGATTATCCGATAATTTTTTTTTTTTTTTTTATAATAAGACGGTCGAAAAAAATATTTCCGCAAACAAATCCATGGTGTTATAACCTTTGACAATACCTTATAAAAA
>CAYUEL010000037.1:12626-17316 GCA_964443025.1 uncultured Gammaproteobacteria bacterium
GCGGCCGGTGTTATTAAACCTTTGATGATCAATAATGCCAAACACAATAATAATAACGGTGTTAAAAATTTTCCTAAGATGGATAAGATAGCATCGCGTCGATAAGCCAGTATAAATGTTAACCCACAATACAATGTATAAAATACCCACTCGGGTACCACTATCCAAGTAAGAGAAAGTGTCGAATAAGATAATGTGACGGTGCGTGGAATACCAGCAAAAGGACCAATTAACGCTAAAATTAAAAGTATCAAAATTAAACCTGGCCATTTGCCGACACGGTAAAAATAAGCATAATAATCGCTATTAAATAGGATCATTGAAATTAAGCCAGTCAAGGGTAAAAGAATACCCGTCAATAACAAGCCTAATATCGCAAAGTTTACGTCCATGCCCGAAAGCTGGCCGATGTTTAACGGGAATACTACATTGCCTGCGCCGAAAAACATGGCGAAAATTGCAAAACCCGTTAAAATGAATGAAAGCGTTTTCGTTGGCATGATGTATCCATCAATAATTAATAAAGCGCTCAGTTTATCAGTTGGGTGGTTAAACTTCAAGGTGATTTATGACGCATGTTTTAAGTTTTTTAGCAGGATTTTCAGTAGCAGGTCTGGTTTTTTGGTTGTTCCATAAAGCACGCATGAAGACCGAACAAGTACATCAACAAGAAAAAATGAACCTGTTTCAAGAAGTGCAACAACATATGAAACATCAATTTGCTGATTTGGCTAATTCTATCTTTCAAGAAAAAAGCCAACGTTTCACGGAACAAAACCAAAATAGCCTAACACAATTGATTTCACCGTTGAAAGAACAGATTAAAAACTTTGAACATAAAGTACATGAAGTATATGAAAAAGAGTCACGCGATCGTTTATCGTTATCCCATGAAATAAAACATCTTAAAGAATTAAATCAAAAGATTTCTCAAGATGCGATGAACTTAACCAACGCCTTAAAAGGCGACACCAAAATGCAAGGTTGTTGGGGTGAGGTTATTTTAGAGCGCGTCTTAGAAGTATCAGGTTTACAAAAAGGGCGTGAATACGAAACACAAGTGTCGTTAAAAAACGAAGATAATAAAACCTATCAACCCGATGTGATTGTTCATCTGCCCGATCAAAAAGATATTATCATTGATGCGAAAGTTTCATTGATTGCTTATGAGCGCATACAATCGGCTTTGACTATTGAAGATCAACAAAAACAAATGCAGTTACATTTACAATCATTGCGCGGGCATATTAAAATTTTAAGTGATAAACAATATCAAAAATTAAATAACATCAGTACGTTGGATTTTGTATTGATGTTTGTTCCGATTGAACCCGCATTAACGTTGGCGATGCAAGCGGATCCCGAATTATTTAATGAAGCCTTGTCGCGAAATATCGTATTAGTGACTCCTACCACGTTATTAGCAACGTTACGCACCATTCAAAATTTATGGCGGTATGAAGATCAAAACCGTAATGCGTTAAAGATTGCTGAAAGAGCGGGCCATCTGTACGATAAATTTGTAAATTTTGTTGAGGATATGCAAGATATTGGCAAGCGTATTACCCATACGCAAACCAGTTTTGATGCGGCGTTTAATAAACTCAGTAAAGGCCGCGGCAATTTGGTCGGTCAAGCAGAAGAATTAAGAATCATGGGTGCGAAAGCATCGAAGAAATTGGCGGACCCACTATTGATAGAATCTCAGGATACTGAAGTAAACTCCTAAAGTGCAATAATGGCCCATCTGGTGCGATTGGTGCAATTATTGCCCTAATGGTGCAATAGGTGCAATTATTGCTTGCATAGTGCAATAAGTGCAATTATAATAAAGGAATGGAAGAATCCATTTTACAAAAAATCGAGTCTAAGTCATTGGAATTTAAGAGTATTGTTCCAAAAGACTGGTTGGCCCTTATAAAAACCTGCATTGCCTTTGCTAATGGTGCAGGCGGTCAAATTATCCTCGGAGTGGATGATACTGACCATAAAATCATTGGAATTGCACCAGAAGATGCAGAAAGGCTTTATCATGATTTCCCTGGTAGCTTATTTGATGCCACTCAACCCAGTTTAATTGCTCAAATTTACGAACAAAATCTTAACAACAAAAACATCATGGTGATAGAGATACCCCTGTCTCCAAAGAAACCGTATTTTTTGAAAAGTGAAGGTATTCCTAAGGGAGTATACTTGCGTGTTGGATCGAGTACGCGGCGCGCCACGCCAGAGTATATTGAAGACCTTATACGAGAAAGTCAGCGTATCACGTTTGATGCTGAAATTACAAATCATCCCTATGAGACGCTGTTATCAGCAGATTTAATAGAAGATTGCTTCGGAAAACATATCACTAAACATCGCTTACTTTCGGAACAAATAATAGGGCATATGCCTGCTAATCCGTCACACTATGGTGCAACACATGCAGGAATTTTATTATTCAATGAAGCACCTCATCAATATATTCCTGGCGCCAGCAGCATTATCACACGGTTTAAAGGAACAGAGGGTAGGAATATTATTCGAACTCATGATATTGAAGGACCCATTCCAGAACAATCCAGCACATTATTTAATATCTTAGAAAATTGGTTATCCTATGATTATTCGCTCCAAAAAATAAAATTGGCAGGAAAGTTACCCGTTCCTGAAATTGCATTGCGTGAAGCTATTATCAACGCGTTAATTCATAGAAAGTATTCTATTCATGCCCCTATTAAGATAGCTGTTTATGATGACCATTTGGAAATATTTAACCCTGGGAATTTCCCTGGTTTGATCAACATGGAAAATCTTACTGAAGGTTATACTTACCTTAGAAATCCTGTTGTTGCTCGAATTGCAAGACGCATGGGACTGGCTGAAAAAATGGGCTCTGGTATTAAATTAATTTTCGATAGTTGCAAAGAAGCTAGAATTAAAGCTCCAAAATACTCAGAGAATGGTGATTTTGTTAAAATAACTTTTTTCTTTATGCCTTCAGCCGATGCATCTATGGATGATAAAGAAAACATTTTAAGTCTTTTGACAAAACAAGAAGTCATCAGCGCAAAAGAAGCCGCGCATTATCTTGGTATTCATCGCAATACAGCTGCTCGCCTCTTGAATGCACTGGTAAAAGAGAAAAAAATACAACGTATTGGCAAGGGGCCTTCCGTACGTTATATGTTTGTAGATCATCCTATTTGACTCCAAAGTACCTGTATTATTCGTTGATAGAAGATTTGCACAAATAGAACAAGGGGGAAATCTATCTTATTGATTTTAAAAAGAAATTATATAAAGTTAATTAAAGCGATCACAATCACAGAAACCAAGGCTAAATAACGAATCGAAAATTGCCAAAGCTTGTAAAGTTTTTCAGGTAATTTCAGTTCTGCAAAAGAATATTCACGTTTCATGTACCAACCCGCAAATAGCGCCAGCACAAAACCACTGAGTGGTAACAATAATAAAAATACAAAATTATCGAGCAATTCGTAATAATTCCAACGACCGAACAAACGGTAATCCTGCCATACATTCAACGACAACACCGCTCCCAAACCAACCAACCAAATTAAACCCGATGAAAGCCATGTCGCCCAAATACGTGTTATCTTCCAACGTTGAGTCACCCAAGCGACGATGGGCTCAACCATGGAAATAGATGATCCCAGTGCCGCAAAAACCAGCAATAAGAAAAACAATCCACCAAACATTTCACCAAAAGGCATTTCACCAAAAGCCAAGGGTAATGTTTTAAAAACTAATCCAGGGCCTTGTGTCGGTTCTAATCCATACGTGTAAACAATGGGGAATATGGCGATACCCGCTAGCAGTGCAGATAATGTATCCAATATCGCAACGCTGCCTGCTGCTTTGACGATTGATGCGTTTTTCGCTAGATATGCACCGTAAATCAACATACTGGCTGTACCAATGCTGAGTGAAAAGAATGCTTGGCCTAAGGCTAAAAGAAAAGCTGATCCCGTTATTTTCGTGAAATCCGGTTTAAATAAGAATGTCATCCCTTCTTTAAAACCGGGAGTAGTGATGGAATAACCCACTAATACTAATAAAATAATGAATAAACCGGGAACCAATACCTGAACTGTTTTTTCAACACCATTTTGTAACCCGCGCGACACGATGATTGCAGTCACTCCCATAAATACTGTGTGCCAGAGCAACACTTGCGATGGGCTCGCTAAAAAATTATCGTACATGAGAACCACATCTTGGGCACTCAATCCATTAAATGCACCCGAAAATGCACGCACAACATAAGACGCCGCCCAACCGGCAATCACACTGTAAATGGATAATAAAAAGAAAGCACTGATAATGCCGATCAAACCCACCCATCCCCAGGCTTTGGGTAGTTTGGATTCAAGAGCAACGATTTCTACGCTATCAACGGGGTTTTGCCCGCCGCGACGCCCTAGCATGATTTCAGCCATTAACACCGGAATACCAATGGCAATAATCAGGCCGACGTACATCAATACGAATATCCCGCCACCATTTTCGCCGGTGATATAAGGAAATTTCCATACATTTCCCAGGCCAACGGCTGAAGCAGTTGCTGCAAAAACAAACAACCAGCGGGAAGACCATTGTCCAATGCGGGATTTTGCCATGTTTATTCCAATGAATGGGTGGTGGCCGGAGGCGGAATCGAACCACCGACACAAGGATTTTCAGT
>CAYUEL010000038.1:0-16997 GCA_964443025.1 uncultured Gammaproteobacteria bacterium
CCTTTGTTTAAACACATCATTCGGCAAAATGAATCTACAACTCCATGGTATGTCGATATCTTATATTTTTCGGATAGCTGGTTTAAACATAAGGACGATTCTGCTTGGGCACCTTTTTATAGTTATCTTTTTCAATACGGTTGGTATCGATTACAGTATAGTTTGAATCGTATTGAAATCGGCCTTATATGGCAATCTTTTATTGAAGCAATTGAGCGTCGAAAATTACGACCCCGTCCTTATATTGCAGATACAGTGAGGCATTTGTTTGCCATTGCGTCAAGTCGCTATGCATCTTTTGTACCGATAACCAATGAGACTTCTTATGCTCCTATAAAAATATTGCAGGAAGCTTTTTCGGATGTATATGGGTTAAAGAATTATTATCCGACGCTAATGGCTCCTGATCTGATTGCTCAAGGTGAAGAAAATGCCGTGTATTACTCGTTATCCATTCCTACTTTATTAGAAGGAATTCCAACGAATCATCAAGATATACCAATAATGCAAGACATGCGAGAAATAAAGCTATTACTGGAAACGTTCCATAGCCGCGCTGAATTAGTAAAAACACACGACGTGCTCAAGCGAACAAAGTTTGAATTTTTTCACAGTGAAAAAGATGTGCATGGTGAAATTCTTCCCAGCCAAGAAATTCCAAAGCATGATAAACGGTTTATCTATTCAAAAACAGGTAAGAACGATGAGTTTTGTCCGTTTAGCACATTTTGGCGGGGGTGCATCAAAATTAGCTTAGAATCTGGGTAGATAAATTTTTACCTAAACTACGAGATTCAATCCATTCAAGATCATTAAAGCTTATAAAAGGTAGATCAGGATAGAGTGTTTTATATTGAAATGTATTAAGCCAGTTGTTAACAATATAACGTTGAGCTGCTGACTCTAGCATAAAATTACCTTTTACATCGGGATATATTTCAACATGTTTAAGAGCTTGTAATACGCCACATAATAACAAAGCTCGAGTCATAGCCATTTTTTCTGCTGGGTCAGATTGTATAGTACGGTCAAAATTTACTGGAAATCCACCATTTACTATTTCGATTTTATTTTCTGTATAAGCAATCGCATGAATGGTTTGCAGCGGATCAGGGATTATTCTTGATTTAAATTGCAATTCTTTTAATAGACGATTAAATTCAATATCGCCCGATGAAAGGCTGATAAATACGCGATCTCTTCCATTCATGTGTAATAAATCAATGTCTTCGGTAATGTCTTTTCCTGTACAACCAAAGATATAATCGCACGATGCAATCAAGTTCTCAACTGAGGATGCTTTGATGGTATCACCCACCATAGCGAGACTTTCATTAAGTATATTTTGATCTTCATCGAACATACAAACAGTATAATTTTCTCGCAATAATTGTTTGGCTAATGCTTTACCTATAGCACCCAACCCAGCCACCCCAACGATCATATTTTTTTTATCTATTTTTTTTATACAGAGTTCAAGTGCCATTAGGGCAGATTCTTGAATAAAATATGGTTCAATCAGTTGTTTTGCAGCAGATTGTGCAACATTAATAATGGGTAATAAGGCGGCGCGCACATTTTCACTATAAACACCACGGCGTGTTTGCTCAACACCAACAATGGTTTTTCGTGATTTGAGAAGGTGTGGCGGCACGTGATCTATAGCCGATGCACCATCATCGAGGATAATAACTTGATCAATATTCTTGCGCGCCATGCATTCTTCAGCATGTATCCAAAGTTTTTTTACATCTTCATTGTGTGCATGGGTAAATTCGCCGAGTAAATCGGGTATTTTCCCAGACAATACATACACGCCTTTTTTACGTAAACGCTCAAGCACGCTGCTATCACTGGAGTAGCACTTACCTGTAAAAAACATATGAGCGGGATTAGCGCCTAAGCGTATCAGTGCTTCAAATAGGCTCCCGGTGGTGTTTAACATATGCTGCGTGCCAATGAACACGACTTTGCTTAAGTCAGGCACGTTGTTGCTTGCATGTACTTTTTTAACAATGGCATCCAGTACATCTAAATGGGGGAAAAGATTCGGGGCATCTTTAGGCTTAGCAATTCCCTGGAAGGTAGGGGCATTCCACAGAGCCTTCTTTACTTTTACTGGTGATAACAGAACGTTACTCACAAGCTGTCTCTCCATTTAATGATCGTTTTTTGTTGTTGGGGTATCGCTATGTAAAACACTTATACCGGTAAAAATATCAATTTATTAAAGAGTTACCGATAATTCCATCCTACAGGAAACTAAGGTGCGCAACAAGTACCCTTAAGAAATTTTTAAGGTTACAATAGATTGGTTAAGGAAGTCGGGACCAATGTCATAGATGTGGGGAGTGAATTTTTTACTGATTTGATGGGTAATATGATCCCAATCATTAGGCTGCAAATATTGAACAAAAAAGTTTTTGCCAATATCAGGTGCGGTATCTGTGAAATAACCGGGTCTTATCCCAATGTTCGCCATGATATCGAAAGTGGCCGTGAGAAATACATATAACCGCTCATCTTCGGGCTTTTGATTGCCCGATGTAACACCATGCTCAATGATTAATACAAGCGCATCTTTGTTCGTATGATTAACGCATCGTACAAAATCATCCCAACGATTTTTTAACTCCATATGATGAAGTACCCATCGTGCTACCACGATGTCAAAGCGAGGTACATTAGATTGGGTCAATTCTTCAGGAGTTATAAAATGAATATCAGGTTGAGGTTCGGCATAGGGGTCGAAACCATAAATTTTAACGTTGGTTGCAATGTTGTTATCAAGAATAAACTGAGCCATCCATCGTTCATATCCGCCACCCCCACATCCAAATCCTAGCAGATTTAATGTCCCAGAATATTTATTGATAGAAAGAAGTTCCTTTTGAACAGCCTTATCAGATAACGAATCATGATAAGCAAACGACGCTAATGTACGTTGCGCATCCATGTTAATATTTTTAGAGAAACAGTGGTCAATGAAAGTCTTTGTTAGCGCTTCTAGCGGGATTGTGCTTTTTAAATAATCTTCAATTTTATCAACGTGGGTGCTTGCATAATCGCTTAGGAATTCAGAATAGATATCTGCGAGGTAGCTATCAGTCCGATAGAAATCACCTTTTCTCAGCAGATCTTTAATAGCCTCTTTGTCTTGCAACAATAAAAGGCTGGGCTTCAAATCTACATGTTTTAAACACTTGGCGGTTCCGTTAGATTGCATAAAATGACTTCCTATGAACCATGATATTGTTTATATTATCAAACATGGTAACTATTTACGACATCGTTATTGTGGGTAACGGAATTCTGGGCTTTCAACAGCCTTCCAAATGGCACAAGAATCTCCCAATTTGAGCATTGCCGTGATAGGCCCCTTAAAGCGCCCTGGGGCTGCATCCACTGCGGCAGGAGGCGATGTTGGGCTGTTTTGGTGAGATTACCACAAGCACTTGCGACTCATCTCAGGGGCAGCAGGTCTTAGATTTTGCCATCAACTCAACAACATTGTGGCCTAGTTGGCTTGAAGGGATTAATGCAGCGCTGAACCCTCTTGAGCGAATGCATATTCGACCCGGTACATTCGTCATTTTAAATACCGAGTCTGCTAAACATGAAAATGAAAATTACGAAAGTATCATTGCGGCGTTAAAGCAGCATCAACAATCTTTTGAAGACGTCGACCCGAATAAAATTCCAGGGTTGATGACGAATACTTCAGATTATGTTGAGGGTGTAAATAACCATTGGCCCAAACTAATTAATTTGCTTGATAAAGATGTACTCAAGCGCGAGTTAATTAAAGCGGGTTTTGCCGTTGAAACTATTAGGATACTTGATCGCACAGATTATCCAGCAGATCGCCGATTAGATGGAAGGGAATGCGTGGGGTTGGTGGGGTTAAGCAATTCGTAATTTTACTGCGTATGGGTGCGACATAGGAATATTTTGTTTCAAAACTCGTCCCCTTTTGGCATCTCATCGTGCCATTGTTGATCTTCTTTTGTGCGTTTTGTTGCTGATTCCAAGCTAATCAATTTCAATACTTTACTAATCTGTTCTAAAGCGATGAAATGAATCTGTGCGCCCTCTGCTTCAATCGTATCATTATAATATTTTGTAATTACAAAACCTTGCTTGGGTTGATAAGCTTGAAGGAAAGAACGAAACCCCCTGGTCAATTTAGGCCTTGTCATATTACTATATTTTACTTCGATCGGTAGTCCACCACGTCAAGAGGGGGCGATTCGCTTCCCCTCTTGCAACCTACTGAAATTTCTATTAATTACATTGAGTTATTTGTCCTTGACAGCTGCTCTTCTTTTAAGTACAATTTTAAGTACATGTATTTAAAAGAGGCTTTTTATGGACACCCTATCTTATACTAACGCTCGTAATCATTTGGCTCAAACCATGGATGAAGTTTGTTTAGATCATGCGCCAGTAATTATTACTCGGGGGAAAACGCGTCCAGCTGTGGTTATGATATCCCTGGAAGATTATCAAAGCATGGAAGAAACTAATTACTTACTACGCAGCCCGCATAATGCAGAACGATTGTTCGATGCAGTCAATGAAATTGAACAAATGATTGCTGAAAGCAAAAAGAAAAAATAATGAAGATTGTTTACGCGACAAAAGCGGAAGAGGATAGACGCTTTTGGGAAATACATGATCCAAAAATGCTTGCAAAGCTAGATAAGCTAATTACAGATATCAAATTACATCCTTTTAAAGGAATTGGTAAACCAGAGCCTTTAAGGTTTCAGTATTCGGGTTATTGGTCGAGACGTATTACGCAGGAACATCGTTTAGTTTATAAGGTGGTCGATAAAACAATTTATATCGCACAATGCCGTTTTCACTATTAAGACAACTTCGCTTTCAAAATATCATTTAATTGTTGAGGGTTGGCTTTGCCTTTCGAGGCTTTCATGGCTTGGCCAACAAAGAAAGCAAAGAGTTTATCTTTGCCGCTGCGGTATTCGGCCAGTTGTTCGGGATGTTGCGCAATAATTTCATCGACCATCTTTTCAATGGCACCTGTATCTGTTACTTGTTTCAAACCTTTCGCGGCAATAATCTCATCGGGGTTGCCTTCGCGATTAAACATCGCTTCAAAGACTGTTTTAGCAAGTTTCGTTGAGATCGTTTGATCTTTGATGCGTGTCATTAACATGCCCATATCTTGCGCATTCACGGGACATTCTTCAATACCAAGATTGGCTTTATTCAACGCACCCAATAATTCACCGACAATCCAATTCGCTAATAATTGTGCATGTTCAGGAACTGCTTTTAATGCAACCTCAAAATAATCCGCTAATGCTTTGTTGCTCACTAATGTAGTTGCAGTATCGGGGGCTAATTTAAGTTTATCGATCAAGCGTTGACGTTTTTCAGCGGGTAATTCAGGTAATGTCGCTTTGATCTTGGCTATTTCTTCGGATGTGACTTTTACTGGCAACAAATCCGGATCGGGAAAATAACGGTAATCATTGGCATCTTCTTTACTGCGCATGGTTTTAGTTTCATTCGTTTCGGCATTAAACAAACGTGTTTCTTGTACAATTCTGCCGCCGGATTCAATCACTTCAATTTGACGTTCTATCTCATAATTGATTGCACGTTCCACAAAACGAAATGAATTGAGGTTCTTGGTTTCTGTGCGTGTTCCAAATTTCTCTTGACCTTTCGGGCGAACTGATACGTTTGCATCGCAACGGAATGAACCTTCTTGCATATTACCATCACAAATGTCGATGTAACGGAGAAGATTATGTAATGTTTTCAAATAAGCCACGGCTTCTTTTGCGGAACGTAGATCCGGTTCGGAAACTATTTCTAACAAAGGTACGCCAGCACGATTTAAATCAATACCAGATAAACCTTGAAAATCTTCATGTAATGATTTTCCTGCATCTTCTTCAAGATGTGCACGTGTAATACCCACGCGCATGGTCGTATTGTCTTCAAGAATAATGTCTAAATGTCCAACGCCCACAATCGGTAATTCATATTGACTGATTTGATATCCCTTAGGCAGATCAGGATAAAAATAATTTTTGCGTGCAAAAATAGATCGCTCATTAATGTGTGCATTAATGGCAACACCAAAGGTGATGGCTTTTTTGACTGCTTCAGCATTCAACACGGGCAACACGCCGGGTAAACCAATATCGATGTTACAGACTTGCGTATTGGGCATCGCGCCATAGGTAGTAGGACTTCCCGAAAATATTTTCGATTTGGTGTTGAGTTGTGCATGGACTTCAAGTCCGATAACGGCTTCCCATTTCATATTAATCTTGCCCTATGGTTGGTGCTTGTAAATGCCAATCGGCTACTTGTTGAATTTGATGCGCAATGTTTAATAAACGTGATTCTTCAAGCCGCGGTCCAATCAATTGACATCCCACGGGTAAACCATCGATAAAACCGCATGGAATAGAAATACCAGGAAGACCCGCAAGGTTAACAGCGGTTGTGTAAATATCCTCTAAATATAGGCTAATTGGATCATTGGATTTTTCACCAATTTTAAATGCAACATGCGGCGCGGTTGGGCCCAATATCGCATCCACTTGTGAAAAGGCATTATCAAAATCATCGGAAATGAGTCGACGAATTTTTAATGCTTTTAAATAGTACGCATCGTAATAACCGGATGATAATGCATAAGTACCAATCATAATACGACGTTTTACTTCTGCGCCAAATCCTTCACCGCGCGAACGTTCATATAAATCCAATAATGATTTAGGATCTTTACATCGATAACCGAAGCGTACGCCATCATAACGTGATAAATTAGATGAACATTCTGCCGGTGCGATCACATAATACGCAGGAATCGAAAGGGCAGTGGCTTTTAAAGATACTTCTTTAAACTTCACACCTTGTTTGCTCAATAGATTTTTAACATCATCGATTCGTTTTGCCATCTCTGGACTTAAACGTTCATCGAAAAATTCTTTAGGCAAACCGATGGTCATGCCTTTTAAATCTTTATTTAAATCTGCAGTAAAATCAGGTGTATCTATGTCTAAACTGGTGGAATCTTTCGGATCAAATCCTGCCATCACGTTTAACATCAATGCAACATCTTCAGCAGTTTTTGCAAAGGGACCGCCTTGATCAAGACTCGATGCAAATGCCACCATACCATAGCGTGAAACGCGACCATACGTAGGTTTCAAACCAGTAATACCACATAACGCAGCGGGTTGACGAATGGAGCCACCCGTATCTGTGCCTGTTGCGCCTGGCACTAATCGTGCAGCAACAGCGGCAGCGGAACCACCGGAACTTCCGCCAGGAACGGTATTTTCTCGCCAAGGATTAATCACAGGACCATAAAAACTGTTTTCATTCGATGATCCCATCGCAAATTCATCCATGTTGGTTTTACCCAACATCACGCAACCGGCATCATTAAATTTTTTCACAACGGTTGCATCATAAGGAGAAATAAAATTATCCAACATCTTCGAACCACAACTGGTTTTAATACCTTGCGTACAAAAGATATCTTTTTGTGCCATAGGAACGCCCGTTAATGGACCCGCATTTCCTTTTGCGCGTTGTTCATCGGCATGCTTAGCCTGTTTTAATGCATGTTCTTCCGTTACTGTGATAAAACTATTTAATTTAGGATCCAGACGTTTAATGCGATTTAAAAAATGTTGTGTGATTTCAACACTGGAATAAGCTTTTGCTTTTAGATCGCGGGCAATGTCTGCTAACGTTTTATTGTGCATCTGTTATTACTCTTCAATCACTTTGGGTACAAGGTATAAACCGGATTCGGTTGCGGGTGTTAAACTGAGTAACGCATCGCGTTGATCAGGTTCGGTAACTTCATCCGTACGAAAACGAACCGTGTTGTCGAAAGGATGTGCCATTGGTTTGACTTCACGCGTATCAATTTGATTCATTTCTTCAACGAGTTTGATAATGTTACTCAAATTTTTGGAATAGGCGGGAACATCAGCCTCATTAATTTGCAAACGTGCTAGCAAGGCAATTTTTTTGACATCTTCATGTGTGATAGTCATCTTACTTCATCCTTTTGAATCCAGATATCAAATCTACCACATTTTTGTTTCTTCCCCAAATGCACGTACCGTTATACTTTCAGGTACAATTGGTACAGATCGACAACACCTGATATAATTCATGGGATACAACAAACGAATAGGTATACCAACATGTTCAAGCAATTACGCGGATTATTTTCTACGGATATCTCCATCGATTTGGGGACAGCTAACACACTTATTTATGTGCCAGGGAAAGGAATTGTGCTGAACGAACCTTCTGTCGTGGCGATACGCAACGAACCGGGTACGGGTCATCGCAGTATACTTGCCGTGGGTACGGAAGCCAAGCGCATGCTGGGACGAACACCGGGTAATATCACGGCTATTCGTCCTCTCAAAGATGGTGTCATTGCCGACTTCCATGTAACAGAAAAAATGTTACAGCACTTTATTCACAAAGTGCATGAATCTAAGTTTTTACGACCCAGCCCACGCGTATTGATTTGCGTACCTTGTGGTTCTACACAAGTAGAACGCAAAGCCATTCGTGAATCTGCTTTAGGTGCAGGTGCTCGAGAAGTGTATTTAATTGAAGAACCCATGGCAGCTGCGATTGGCGCAGGTTTGCCGGTGGAAGAAGCGACAGGGTCTATGGTCGTCGATATTGGTGGCGGCACAACCGAAGTCGCTATTTTATCATTGAGTGGTATCGTGTATTCAGCGTCGGTGCGTATTGGTGGGGATCGCTTTGATGAAGCAATTATCAATTATGTTCGTCGCAATTACGGCAGCTTGATTGGTGAATCAACGGCTGAACGTATTAAAACAACGATTGGTACAGCTTATCCGGGTCAAGAAGTCAGAGAAATCAGTATTCGTGGTCGCAATTTGGCTGAAGGCGTGCCAAGGGCGTTCACATTAAACAGCAATGAAATTTTAGAAGCTTTGCAAGAACCATTGGCAGGTATTGTGGGCGCGGTGAAAGCAGCGCTGGAACAAACGCCACCTGAGCTGGCATCTGATATTGCAGAACAAGGTATTGTGTTAACGGGCGGTGGGGCGTTGTTGAGAGATCTTGATCGCTTGTTGATGGAAGAAACGGGATTACCCGTTGTAAAAGCCGACGATCCACTGACATGTGTTGCGCGAGGTGGTGGTCGAGCACTTGAAATCATGGATGAGCGGGGTGGTGATCTCCTCTCTACAGAATGATATAGGGGATACTGCCATTCGCGGCTTATTTCGACACAGCAAAATTGCAGTGACTCGTCTCATGATATTTTCTACCATTTCAGTAGCATTGATGGTATTGGATTATCGCGACCAACATTTAATGCGTGTGCGTGACGCATTAAGTTTAATCGTTTTACCCATTCAGTTTATCGTTGACGTTCCTCAAAGTATTTATCGCGGTATTTCCATGCGTGTGGTTTCTAGACAAGGATTAATTACGCAAAATAATGAACTTAAAGATGAAATTTTGCAGATGAAACAGCAAATGCAAAAATTATTAGCATTAGAAGCAGAAAATAATCGATTAAAAAGTTTGTTGCAAACATCGGCGCGGCCTGATGACAGAGTTGCCATGGTTGAGATTATGAAGGTTGCCGTGGATCCTTATTCGCATCGTGTTGTCATTAATCGTGGACGTGCAGATGATGTTTATGAAGGACAACCCATCGTTGATGCAACCGGTATTCTTGGACAGGTTATAAAAGTAGGGCCTAAATCCAGCATTGTATTATTGCTAACAGATAGGCAGCATGTTATTCCCGTGCAATCACAACGTAGCGGTACGCGTGCATTAGCGGTGGGTTCTGGAGAATATGATTTAATGTACCTCAATCATGTGACTGCAACCTCTGATTTTAAAGTAGGCGACAAATTAATTAGCTCAGGTTTAGGTATGCGTTTCCCTAAAGGATATCCTGTAGGCGAAGTGGTGGATGTAAAAATGGATGCAGGTGATCAATTTGCAACAGTTTCAGTAAAACCCTATGCTCGTCCCGATGCAATTAGCGAATTATTGTTGATATGGCCGGGTGGAGAGGAGCTAGAAAATATTGAGGAACCTGCTTCATGAAGCGAATAAAGCAACAATCATCCAGCATTATTTTTATTAGCTTTTTAGCAGCGTTAGTATTATTAACTATTCCATTACCTAATATATTATCTCTTTTACGTCCACAATTTGCATTACTCGTGTTGATTTATTGGACATTATATACACCCGAACGTGTTGGAATTACAACCGCTTTTGTGCTGGGTTTATTGTTGGATGCATTGCAAGGGGGAATATTAGGTCAATACGCGCTTGCTTTTACTATTGTTGCTTATGTTGTATACCGTTTACAAGCACGCTTACGTATGTTTCCGATATTTCAACAAATGTTCAGCGTGTTTGTTTTTATGGCACTTGTACAAGTTATTAGTATGTGGTCGCATTATTTAATGGATCAGCCTGTGGCTTACTTGTTGCAATGGTTATCCGTATTAACAACGGCGTTATTTTGGCCGCTTGTATCAAAATCACTCAATTTTTTAAGAGACGTTTGATGTGATGAAATTAGATACATTTATCGAAAAACTCAAAACAATATTTTGGATGACGGTTATTGTCATCACCGTTTTCATGGCGGTTACGTTAAGTACATTGCGATTCATTATGCCTCATCTTGCTGCTTATATTCCTGAGGTTGAATCGGTGTTAAGTCGGCAATTTAATGCGCAAGTGACTGTGGCAGGTTTAGACAGTGGATGGCAAGGTTTTGGTCCAGCTATTCGCTTAGAAGAAGTAAGCATCTATCAACCTGAAACGGATTTGTTATTGGCAAAGGTTGACCATCTTGATGTTCAGCTCAATGTTTGGGCCAGCTTAATACAAAGACGTTGGGTTCCAGGCCGATTAACATTGGATGGATTATTGTTAACGTTGGTGAAAACAGAAGAAGGTACGATAAAAGTTCAAGGTTTCGATAATGTCATCAGCGAGCAAAATTTTAATTTACTTGATTTGGTAAAACGTTTTCATCGTGTCGATATTAAAGAAGGCTCATTTACGCTGGATTTGCATGAAGGTGATCCCATCGATTTAGAATTAGTGTATTTCACATTATCCCCGAATGGATTAAATTACCGTTTGGAACTTGATTTGCGTCGGCAAAATAATCCGGAAAAATTAACGGTTATAGCTGATTTAAAGGGTGGAATCAGTAATCCAAATTCTCTTACGGTTGATGGATACATTCAATTAGAAAATATTGGCTATGATGCTCGCTACATGAATTGGGAATTAAAAAATGTTACACCCAAGCGAGGAAGATTAAATCTCAATACATGGTTTAAATGGAAAAATGGTACATGGGAAGAAGTGATTGGTGATGCTGACATTAAAAATTTGTTATTAAGTAACGGATTAAAGCAATTGCCTATTGATTTCATTGCGGATATTGCATGGAAGCGCAAGGGGGATGGGTGGGAATTAAAAAGCGATGGAATTGAATTAAAAGTCGATGAAGTTTTGAGCCCGCTTCAGGAATTTGTGATCACGAGCGACGAAACAAAAGCTTGGGATGTAAAGCTCAATGCCATTTCAATTGATAATGTATTTAAGCTGCTTGATTTGTCGGATCAACTTTCTGAAGAATTGGAAACATGGGTTGAATATACAGAGCCGTCAGGCAGGGTAACAGATGTACAAATCATTGCAACACCGGATAATGGAAAACTATTTGATTGGCAAGTGGGCTTCAAGATTGAAAACTGGCGACAAAATGCCTATAAAAAATATCCTGGGATCACTAACCTTGCTGGGGAATTGAGGTTAACACAAAATTATGGGCAATTTACTTTAAATAGCAAAGATGTATTATTTAATGTTCCGGAAATTTTTGAACATCCAGTGGATGTGAAATCAGTGAATGGTTTAATTACGTGGCACAATGATGGAACATTGACCATTAACGCTGCGGATATGCATTTTAGTACCGATGCATTTATGATTGAAACCGATTTTGAAGCTGTTGTGCCAGATGATCCAGAACAGACACAGTTAAAGCTTTCGGCAACCACAGAAAATTTCGGTACCGACGCAGCGTTGCGTTATCTACCTTCAAAAATTTTGCCTGTTGGGTTAATCACGTGGTTACATAGCAGCATCGAGCGGGGCCATATTACTCATATGGAAGCCCTATTCGAAGGTCCTATCATGCAATTTCCTTTTCGAGAAGATCAGGGTGTTTTTGAGCTTAAAATTTCCGTGAATGAAGTGGATTTGGCTTACCATAAAGATTGGCCATTGCTACAAAGTTTATCAGGCGAAGTGGTCATTGATACTAAAACGGTTCAAGCTTATGTAGATACGGGCTATTTTTACCATTCGGCTATTACACAGGCTAAAGTGTTAATTGAATTGATGGGTAAAGGAGAACCTGTGAATTTGTTTGTTTCAGGTTCTGCAGAAGGACCCGCATCCGATATGGTCAATTTTTTACAACGTTCGCCCTTGTGGAAAAAATTTCAATCAACGTTTGATGAATTTGATCTAAATGGCTCATTGAATTTGGATTTAGATCTCAACATTCCCTTAAATCGAGGTGAGAAAAAATTCGGCGTTAAAGGACTAGCAACTTTGAAGGAAGGTGAAATACATCTGAAAAATCAAGATCTAGCATTTTCCAATATTCATGGGTCGATAAATTTTACAGAAGCCATGTTGTCGGCAAGCGATATTCAAGGAACATTTTTAGATAATCCTGCACGTTTAGAGATCACGCCGACAAAAACAGACGAAGGTTATCAAATGCGTTGGGCTTTAACATCTCAGTTTACACCACAAATATTGAATGAACATTTCCCCAATCAATTTTGGAATTTTTTCGTAGGTGAAACTACTTATACAGCCGAATTCACTACTTATATTCCCAAGCGAGATGTTCCATTGGAATTAACGGTCTCAAGTAATTTGGTGGGAATGGAAATTGATACACCTTTACCCATTGGTAAAACAAAAGAGGAAACCGTGGATGCGCGTGTTACATTCACGCCTACAAATGAATATGGGAATCCTATTCGCTTGGTATATGGGAAATTAATTAATGCGGTTATAAATTTAAAACGTCAAGAAACAGCTTGGGATGTTGACATCGATTCAAAAGAATTGTTGGGAAATATTCACATTCCAGATGATCGCAAAAAATATCCATTACGTTTTGATTTGCAGCGATGCGCATTGCCAGCGATACGATCAGGTGGATCATCCATGAGCAATCCTAAAGAGGTAACCGCCGTTGATTTTACATGCCAAGATATGTCAATTGGCGATCAGCAAATGGGGTTTGTGCATGTTGTCACAAAACCAGTTGATCAGGGCGTTGAATTCAATCCTATCACTATCAGCAATCCAATTGGAAAAGTAGAAGCCAAAGGAAGTTGGCTTCGAGAAAATAACCTGGATGTATCGAAATTTTCAGGAACGGCTGAAACAAGTGATTTGTCATATACGTTGAGTAATCTTAATATTTCAACGGATGTTCGCGATGCTAAAGGTAATTTACAATTTGATTTAAATTGGCCTGGAACACCGATGGGGATCAATAAACAAAAATTATCGGGTCAGGTTACGGCACATTTGTCGAATGGCCGGATTGTTGAAGTGAATCCAGGATTTGGTCGCGTATTAGGTTTATTGAGCATGCAGGGATTGCAGCGTAGAATGCGTTTGGATTTCAGTGATGTGTTTAAAGAAGGTTTTAGTTTTGATAGCTTTGATGGTACCGCAACCATTGCGAACGGAACGATCTATACAAAGGATGCAAAATTAAAAGCGCCATCGGCTAATATTGATATTTCTGGGCAAGCAGGTTTAGCCAGCCAACAGTTGGATTTTAATTTGTACGTGAAAGCGAACATTGACCCAACCATTCCAGCTGCTGCGGTTGCACTTGCTAATCCCATTGCAGGCGCCGCTGTGTGGGTGGCAGGGAAAATGGTCAATCCTTTAGGAAATAAAGCCTACTACCATTATCATGTGACGGGTACATGGTCAGAGCCTGTATTTACAGACTTAAGTGAAACCTACCGTAAGAAACTTGAAGAATCTCCGCCGGCGGAAGAAGCAAAACCTGCGTCTGAACCTGCGCCCGCAACCCATACAAATGTGTTACCATAACTTATGACCGATCTTATTGAACAAGCCAAACATATTTTATTAGATCCTACGGGTATTACAGATTCTGCTTTATCGCAAGTCATGGGCCATTTAATGGGGCGACAAATTGATCATGCCGATTTATATTTTCAAGCATCATTGCAAGAATCGTGGGCGCTTGAAGATGGGCAAGTAAAAGATGCAACTTTCAATATTGATAAAGGTGTGGGGATTCGCGCTGTTAGTGGCGAAAAAACAGGATTTTCTTATGCAGATGATATTATAGTCCCTTCGCTGGAACAGGCAGCCAAAGCAGCACGATCCATTACGCAACAAGGTGTTGAAGGCCGAATAAAAATTGCAAATAAATATGCACATGTGCCTGCGTTGTATCCTGCAATTAATCCGCTTGACAGTATTACTAAACAAGACAAAATTAATTTATTACATCAGATTGATAAACTTGCGCGCAATGCGGATCCACGTATTCAAGAAGTGATGGCAACATTGGCGGGCAGTTATGAAGTCGTGTTGATCATTTCTCAAGATGGAACGTTTGCTGCAGATGTGCGTCCATTGGTTCGCTTAAGCGTGCGTGTGATCGCAGAAAAAGAGGGTCGACGTGAACAGGGTTACGCAGGTGGTGGTGGTCGAGGTGGTTATGATCTTGTAACATCACCAGATGTATTTCAATCTTACACTGCAGACGCCGTGCGATTAGCCCTATTAAATCTTGATGCGATTGATGCGCCTGCAGGAGTTATGCCCGTTGTATTAGGCCCGGGTTGGCCCGGTGTGTTATTGCACGAAGCTGTGGGACATGGTTTAGAAGGTGATTTTAATCGTAAAGGATCGAGCGCATTTGCAAATAGCATGAATAAACAAGTGGCAAGTCCGTTAGTGACGATTGTCGATGATGGTACATTGCCTGGTCGACGTGGTTCACTAAGTATCGATGATGAAGGTGTTCAATCACAATGCACAACACTCATTGAAAATGGTATTCTCAAAAATTACATGCAAGATAAATTGAATGCGCGTTTAATGAACATGAAGCCGACCGGTAATGGTCGACGAGAATCTTACGCACATCTTCCCATGCCGCGCATGACCAACACCTATATGCTTGCAGGAAAAAGTGATCCACAAGAAATCATCAGTTCCGTTAAGAAAGGTATTTACGCTGCTAATTTTGCTGGTGGACAAGTGGATATCACGTCAGGCAAATTTGTATTCAGCACCAGTGAAGCTTATTTAATTGAAAATGGAAAAATAACCGCGCCTGTTAAAGGTGCAACATTGATTGGTAATGGACCGGATGCGATGCGCAAAGTTTCCATGGTGGGAAATGATTTAGCACTCGATAAAGGCATTGGTGTATGCGGAAAAGCAGGACAAAGTGTTCCTGTGGGTGTTGGACAGCCGACGTTAAAAGTAGATGAATTAACCGTGGGTGGTACGCAACATGAGTGATATGGAAAAATTAAAGCACAGCGTTGCTTTTGCATTAGATTATGCAAAAAAGCAAGGCGCCAGTCAAAGTGAAGTAATGTTAAGCACAGGAACGGGCCTTGATGTCACGGCGCGCAATCACGATGTTGAAACCGTTGAGTTCACGCAAGATAAAGGATTAGGGATTACCGTTTACATGGGTAAACAAAAAGCAACGGCCGGCAGTTCGGATACAACGCATGAGGCCATTCAAAACATGGTCAATAAAGCAATTGAAATTGCGCAACACATGCAAGCAGATGAATACGCAGGATTACCCGATGAAAGCGAGCTTGCCACTGAATTTAAAGATTTAGATTTATATCACCCTTGGGATTTATCATTTGATAAAGCCATTCATATGGCCGTTGAATTGGAAAAACTAGCCTGCTCTTATGATATCCGTATCAAACAATGCGATGGTGCGCATGTCGTTGCGCAAACGGGAATGCATGTATACGGTAATTCCATCGGTTTTTTACACGGATTTAAAACATCGCGTCAAGGTTTATCTTGCGTACTCATTGCACAAAGCAATGAAAAAATGCAACGAGATTATTGGTTTGATACAAAACGTGATGCCAAAGATTTATTGTCTATTCAAACCATCGCACAAACAGCTTCTGAACGTGCCACACAACGTTTAGATGCCAAACCGATTAAAACACAAAAAATACCGGTGATTTTTGATGCAGGTATGGCAGCAGGACTCATTTCTAACTTTATTACTGCAATCAGTGGTGGTGCGTTATACCGTAAATCATCGTTCTTGTGTGATCATCTTGGGAAACAAATTTTTGCACCACATATTCGTATTCATGAGAATCCTTTTTTGCGCAAAGGTTTGGGGTCATGTAATTATGATTGCGAAGGCGTGCGTCCTCAACAACGCGATATCGTGAAAGACGGTGTATTACAAAGTTATGTGTTAAGTACTTATTCTGCGCGACGATTAGGTTTAAAAACCACCGGTAATGCGGGCGGTATTCATAATGTGACGATTGATCCCGGTAAACATGATTTAACCGGTTTGATTCAAACCATGGATAAAGGTTTGTATATCACGGAGTTGATGGGACAGGGCGTGAACGTTGTCACAGGCGATTATTCACGCGGTGCTGCGGGATTTTGGATTGAGAACGGGAAGATTCAATACCCTGTTGAAGGCATTACCATCGCGGGTAATCTCGGGTTTGCTTGCCATGCTTGGCAGAGGCAAAAAGCGTGGCGCGGAGAAGACCTTGGGCGAAGTCAATCTTTGCCTTGCGGATATTCTTTTCAATCGACGGCCCCACTATAAAGGGGAGGGAAAA
>CAYUEL010000039.1:0-16994 GCA_964443025.1 uncultured Gammaproteobacteria bacterium
GACTCATCGCCTACATGATTGCCAGAGTGCCAAATTCGTATTCTAACCCAATTCTTTTTGATAGATTGTATGGATGGGTGTTCGCACAAGGTTGCGTAACATTTATCAAGAGAAGGTTTTTTTACAAGCAATGCATGTTTTCTTTCTAATTGCCCATCGATGTAATTAAATTTTTTTAAGTTTTCAACTTTAATTGAGGCATTTTTTAATAGGCTTAGCCGTTTTAAAATATCAAGCTTTTGATCATGCGTTAATACGGTTGTATCTGCTGATAGTCCAGTTTCTAGGGATGAACGCTCTTTTTCTGCCTCCGTCGTTGCTTTCTCTGCCAAATCTAAGGCAATTCTTGCTTCTTCGTGTTGTGCATTTATATTGTCTTGGGGTTTATTCGCGGGCTCTGCTGGGTCCGTTTTTTTTATAGTTGCAAAGTAACGGTCTTCCAAGTCATGCGATCTTTCCACGTTGCGCGAAAGTTTCGAAGGGGGCAATGGCTTATTATTTTGATCGAATAATGATCCATGTATTTTGATCATTTCTTCTGGATTTCTTTGATCTGGCATGCTTTCGGCGTCTCTTATTAAATCTTCTAAAGTATATAAGCGACTATCTTTTGAGGTATCTTTTTTTACCTCTTCTTTAGGGGGCGGCGGATTGTCTTTTCTATTGGCAGTTTGTTTTAAAGACGTAGTTGCACCAATAACACCTCCAACAACTGTACTGACTAAAGCAGCCTCTTTAACTCCTTCGTCCCACTTTTTTCCTTCCATAGCATTATTGGCCGCCGTTGCAGCAACGGCGGCTGCAGCGCCTGACGCCGCGCCACTCACAGCACCTGCTGTTGCAATCAAAACATCATCCGCCTCATTGAGAATAGTTTTTGTCACTCCACCTATCATGCCTTGCATACTGCTGCTGACTACGCTGCTGACACCACCTGCTGTGCCTGCTGCTAGTAATTCTTTGCCTGTCACTTTAAATGCTTTTCCTGCCACGTGTGATTCTGTTGCTTTGTTGGCCAATTTTCCTGCAACTCCGCTCGCACTATTGATAAGGCACTGCTTTCCAAGTGTGGAAGCGCCAAGAAGTGACGTGCCTGCTGCACCTGTGCCTGCTGTCACCAGACCTGTCGTCCCTCCTATCAAACTTTGCTTTAAAAATTCATCTGTTTTAAAATCTTTGTCATTAGTACTAGAGGCATATACTATTCCGCTAATACTTGACCCCAGTAGTCCTGCGGCAACAATGGGCGCTAGGGTTCCAGTTGCTGTTACCATCAGTCCTATGGCGATTGCGCCTTCTGCGAGGCCGACGGTGGCAGCTTTTTTGTGCATACCTCCTTTTAAACCATAATGGCCAAATACGATATAGATGCCTGGATGGGTTTGCACATGAATGCCAAATTTATTACCTGTGGAAAATAAATGGTGTGCATTTGCAATAATGAGTTTTGCTAACTTGTCACTCTTTTCAAGTTCAGTATTGCTCGAAGCTAAAATGAAATCTGCACACTGATGCAATTTTGTATTGTCAGGCGTAATAATTAAAGATATTGGCCCCTTTTATTTGAGATCAAATTTATCATAAAGCTCAATGTCAAAACCGACACCTTCAATGTATTTGAAAGTTATTTTCCAGCCAGCATTGTTTACGTACGTAAGCATGGTATGAGTCTTCTTAAAATTTATTGCTTCATCACGAGCGTAGTAGGGTGATTTGAGCCGCTTGCCTGTGATTGCAGAGCAGCATCTACAGCAAGCGCTATAGTAGGCCGTACATGAGTCTTGGGTACTAAACCTTTTTGCTCACCTTTGCGACAATACCAAAACCCATCATTTACATCCTCAGCAAGCCAAACTTTTTCATTTTTGGTTAAGTGAAGTTGACCGTTAAATTCAGGTTCGTAATCTTCTGTAACGGTTAATTCCATCTCTATGAACTTGAATAGTTTGTGTTCGTGAATAACTTCTTGTGCTTGCAGATAGCTTGAGAGAGGATAATTTGCTGCCTCTGCTTTTTTAACATTGTTCAAATAAACGGCAAAGCTATTAGGAGTTTTCACTCCTAAGAGATCTATTTCTTTATAAATGCCCTCTACACCACCCGCCTGTAAAGCCTTGGTGCAGGCAGTGATGCAGTTGTCAAAAATTGGTTTATCATCTGTTGGACGAAATTTATTAGCTGCTGTTTTAAGTTTTGGTTTCATGAAATAATGAATATTTGCAGCCACGTAGCTTTTACAAAAGTCATTTATTTTATGAACATCCAGGCCAAACAAGTCTATGGTATAGTCAGGTTGGCGCTCTCTTTTTTCATGATCCTCGATTTCAGCCTCAGCATCTGGCCCTTCATCTCTTAAATCTTCATACAATGTGCTAAAGTAGCGTGGTTTTTTTTTATCGGGCCATAATGAGATATACCCCATGCTTGTCTCTAACGTTGCATGACCCACATTTCCTCCTCCGGTTAAAGAACTGTAAGACAGAACACTCCCATTGAAACTACCCTCAGCGTTAAAGGTACCAGTGATCCATACACGCAACCTAGCCCAATTATTTTTAATATGCTCATGTGTGAGACAACTTTCAATAATGCCCAAACAATCTTTAGTGTAATTAAACTCTTCAGCCAACGCTTGTTGCAATCCTCCATCTAGTTGTTGATAAGCTGAATTTATATTGTCAAATGCTTTTTTTAAATCATTTAACTGGCGCATGAGAGTTTGCCAAAAATTTTGTGATAAGCGAAAATCTGAACGGTTTAAAGTTTTAAATAATTGAGAGAGGTTGGTGTGTTGATTACGAAAGCTAGCAATTGCTTGTTTTACGGATTCATAAGTTGCTTTCATAGTGCTCCCCCTGTTAAATATTATATTATTACAGTACCGATAATTTTTGGACAATTCTAATATGTAATGTTGATTGCACAAATAAAATACACATATGTCATTCGAACGGCTTCAAAGCGGTTCAAGGGATGGGGCAGATTTAAGATTTCCCCCCTTAATATATGAGAAGGTGGAACGATTATCTGTCTAAATCGATTCTATGTAACCAATCTTTTGCGATCATTGTTTCTAATTTTTGTTGGGCTCCTCTGTTTTCCATCGTCAGTGCAATGTCCTTGGGACGCTTATTCCTTGTTTCGTTGTTGAAATCTTTAACCTCAAAAGTCATTCGATTTTTAAATGTTTTTTCAAACTCATACCTTGCATCTTCCAGGTTTTTATTTTTCAATATGTCATTAAAATCTGTTTTTACATTGTTAATCAGTGAAGGTATGATTAAATCGACACTCCAGTATTTATCAGCCAATTTTTTTAATGCGTTTATCAAGGCCTTTTGTGATTGTTCGCCCTTCGCTGCAAAATTATCATTATCAGCGCAAACAATGATGTGAGTGGGGGCAATGTCCAGCGGCGCATTCGCCATGTTATTGAGGCTACACGTGATATGTACACGCGCTTCGGGCTTCATAGCTAACACGCTCAAACCTGTTTCAGGACCTTCGGCAATGCAAGGGGTGCCATGACGATTACCTATTTGAATGCTGGCGCCTTTCATGGGGCCTAACGTTTGTTTGGTGAGTTTGAGTGGATTTTCTCCATGACCTAATGTCACGGTCGTTTTTTGAGCCGTTTTTTCGTCTAGGTAAACGAGTTGCACGGCTTGTATGTTTCCTTTGTTATCACGCAGTGGAAATAGGGCAGCAGGGTGATTATTGTGCCGAATAAAGCGAATATCATTGGGATGCTGATGAATAATCGATTGGGGTATTTTTCGGTGTTCAACCAAGTACCTTTGGGCTAGCGTATCTTTAGCGGGTTGCGAGCGTTGATACAACGTTCGCGCGCGTTGAATGCTTTGTTCGCGCTGTGCTTTTTCTTCTTGAGTTTGTTCACGTTTATTCATTAGCGAGTTTGTAGAATGCTCATTTGACTTTAATGCTATTTGAGTACGTTGCATTTCACGTGCTTCCAACTCCTTTTGGCTGAGTGGGTAATAATCTTCAATGGGATTCCCCATCAGTTTTTCAGCTGCTATCTCCATTGCTTTATCTCGTTTTAGGTTTTGCGTCAGCTCAATCAGCGATACAAAATCTAATTTAACCCCGGCATATAAGCAATCCCCGCGCTTAGCATCATCTTTATCCTGAGTGATAATCACCACGCCTTTTTTAATATACTGACTGCCATATAAAAGAGCGTTGGGTAATACTTCTTTGGGGGGTCCAAATAAGCATTGTGCGTGTTGTTCAATCCGATGATTTAAATCATTCAAGAGTTTTGCTTCATCAATTTCACGTTTAGGTTGCTGAGTTTTTTCCACTACCCATGCGCGTGAGGATTTTTGCGTAAGCTTTAAATACCGAGGAATATCTTGGGTAAAGATGCGCAAGAGTTTCTTGCAACGAGTCGCTCCCACGTAGTTACTCACATAATCGAGCATTTTGCTAGCGACATCGGCCAGCATTAATACACAGGCAGCGTCCAAGCTTTGGGCATTGTGGTAAGTTCTGGCATAACCCAAATCGATATGCGCATGATGAAGCTGGTTGCGCTTCAATTTCACGACCTCGTTATTACCAAAATCTAGGGTAAAGTATTTTTCATTAAAACTTTTTAAAATGCCTTGCTTGGAGGTGTTGAGTTTTACCGAAGATTCGTGACGAATAGTGTGAGTGAACATGATTTTATCGCCAATGGAAAACGATTGCTCGATGGTCTTAAAATATTCGAGTGTATTTTCCCGATGAAAGATTTTACGCATAGGATTAATGGTGAGGCTATGGGTTGTTTTTAATTTTCCGTCTTCATCTAAACTACACGCTGCAATCGTTAATAAGTTTTTATCCACATCTTTGGCGATAATCTGCCAATAGGTGTTGGCGGCGATACCGACTTCTTTAATTTCTTTGTTAAATTTTAAAAGATGACCCTCAACATAGTAAGCAGCACGATAGCGCATATCCGTACTTAAATCTTCGCTGTGTAGCATGACTTGTGTAAAGCCTGGGCCGTCTTTAATGCGCAAGCGCTCATTGATATTACGCCGTTCATCGTTGGTTAAAGTTAATATCAACGTATCTTGTTTTAAAAACGAGGGTAGTTTGTGATAGGTGTCGCAGAGTGTATCCATTAAGCTTTTATTATCGCTCGCCTGGCGCAGGTAGGGTACAAGGCTTTTGGCCTGCTCGCCTGGTTTGAGTTTCGTTAACTCTACAATGGCCTTGTGAAGTTCGGGCCGCTTTATCGCGCATTGGCGGTAGATTTTTTTAAGTGTGGATACTTGGACACCTTCTTGCTGCTGCAAATGCAAAAAGGGTTGGGACGAGCGAGGGGAATCGAGTTGTTGACTATCACCTGCAAATACCATCTTTATCGTGTAACGATTAGCAATGTGCGTTAAATCGAGCATCTCTTTGTAACTGAGCATCGAGGATTCATCTACGAGGATAATGGTTTTTTCTTTTATTATTAAATCTTGTAGCTGATGGGATTTTTCAAGCTGTAAGAATTTCTTTAAGGTCATGGTAGGAATACCGGCTTTTTTACACAGCTCATCTTTTTGGGAGTGCTGGGGTGCAATTCCTATTACTTTTATATTATTTTTTTCAAACAAAGCGGCGACGTGACGCAAAACCAGGGATGTCTTGGCACTGCCCGCAGGACCTTGTAAAAGGGATAATCCTTTAAGGGATATGGTGATATCTACAATGGCTTGAATGGGTTCTTTTTCCAATTGAGGTGCTTCGTTTTTGATGTAATGCAAAACAGCCTCATTCGACAGCCGAGGAATTTGAGGTTTCTTTTCAATATCACCCTTCTGGGTTTTTCCGCTTTCTTCTTCCAGAGCCTGAAACGCTTGCACTAGCGCATCGCGGTATTGCATCACCCAATTCGCGGTGTAATATTTTCCTTCTTGAGTTAAGTCTCCCGCATCCAATAAGACCTGAAACCCACGTCGCATATCATGAATATCTGCTTCTCCCACACACAAAGCCATGGCGCGTTGGGTGATGTCCCATTGACTCAATTGTGTTTTACCCTCAGCACTGAGTTCCTGTAAGGCTTGATGTAAAGCTGTGGTGGTGACAGTGCTTTTTAAATCACCATCAGGAATGTGTTTAGCCAGTACCGAGTTTGAATCAAGAGAGGGGTTTTGAAGCGCGGTTAACGTAGTGACGGGCTGCATCTCGGGTTGAATGGATGCTAAAGCTCGCATGACTCCTTGTGGGCTATCGGTATAGAGAGTGGCTTTTGCACCTATCCCACTTAGAACACGCAGTGCATTAATGCTGTGAGTGGCTCGGCAATCCAGGTGTGCATGATTTAGGTGAGGTAGGCGCGCAGAGGGGTGCACACAATAGCCATAATCGGCATATACCGCGCGCGCGAGCCCTTGTTTATCTTCTAAATGCAGTACAAATGGTTTTTCAGTAGAAGATAACTTCAACGTGATGGCTTTATGACTCAAGGCTATCACGTTGCCGATTTGATTTTGATAAGGTTTGCCATAAGTATCAAAGGCCGCTAATATCAGTTTATCACCCACGCTTACCTCGATTGAGCGTTCCGTGAACACCGCTAGATCGCGAAAGTGGGTGATGTTCTGTACATTCAATGAGTGCTCGGTATGATGCTGACTGTGCACGAGTGTTAACGCGGAACCATTAATCGCTGTGATTTTAAAGTGGTCATCAGCAGAGTAGGCGGGTGTTTTGTTTTTAAGTAATGAGTTGAGCACAACCTCCGCTTTGGATGATTCTTGAATAGTGGCCAGCGATAAGGTGTTCAGACGAATCACATTCCCAACGTGATAACTCGCGGGACGCTGCATTTCCGTTAAACTCAAATACTGATGCACGTGTGTTTTAACTGTGATACCTTCGTTATTCAATGTGCCGTTTTGAATAAGGTGCTGACGCACTGCCAAGTTAACGGTGTCTTTTTGGTAAGAGAGGAGCGGTGAACCGTCTTGATAAGAATACTGCCCCGCAAACGCTTGAATAAAATTATCTTGTGATAAGCTTTTTAATTGCAACGCTTGAGAACCTACTACGGTGTAATCGTATGATAAACGGTGCGAGCTGCCCACTTCAAAACTAGCGCGCGGCAAATAGGGTGCAATTAATTCAACAGGGGATAACCGCCTATCCAGCGCATGGATATTTTTATCATTGGCCCAGATGATTTTGCATTGATTGGTTTTGGCGATTTCACTGATATCTCGCATCTGTGTGTACAAGAGCTTTTCACTGCCATGCACTACCAAGAGGCTTCTTGGTTTAATCACGGCTTTATGTAAGTAATCAAGACTCCACGTATTTAATCCCGACTGAGTGCAAATTTTTCTATCGACACCCGAAACCGTTACATGAAACAAATGAACCCCTAAAAAAGATGCGAAGTTTTTCGCGCGCGTTAAAAAAATTTTATCCACTTTAGGGCAAAGGTTATCCACCACCATTTCGCGCGAAGAACTTAGCGAAAAATCAATCAAATTTTTATAAACGTTTTTATCACTGGTGTGTTGCAAATCTTTTGAAAGAATCCATCGACTGGCAATAAGACTGATTACATTTGAGCGAAGCAATGGGGTATGGTTTTGTTTGGCGTTCACTTGAAGCGCCTGAGCGAGCGTTGCATTGTGCGAAGACATGTAATAGCTCTGACGTTTGTTGTGTTCCTGCTCGCTTTTTTGGATAGGCAAAATCAGTTTTGAACTAAGCGCACGCTCAAAGGCTTTCTCAATGGCTTTGGGTAACACGGTGCCTAACGATAAACGGGTCGCTTCATAAATGATTTCTTGCTTTGTGGTCATGCGTTTAAATTCATCGAGCTTTGCTATTCCAGCTTGAATCGCTTCATCGGCAATCTTGTTGCTATCACGTAATCGAAATCCAGGGCCTGTTCTAAATTGCTCAAAGCCTTTATCAAGACTCACGCCCAGATTTTTAGAAAGCTCTGCTGCTTCGATTTTCCATTTCTCAATTTGTGTGTTTAGGGGCGCATCTGCTGTTTTATTTTTGCGGGTAACTAGGTTGAGTTTGTCCATGTGTTTGGCATCAAATCGTCCACTTAGATGCGCCGCTTCTTCGATTTGTGCACGGCGTTTTGAAAACAAATCCAGCAAAGGTTGAGGCACGCCTTTAATTTCAAAGGTTCCTTTATCGCTGGTTATTTCTATTTCGTAACCCAATTTTTGTAATTCAATGGCTAAAAAACTGCGGTAAGTAACCCCTCCCAGCATGGACGCATCATAAATAGCATCGTAATGAAGGCTTCGAAATTTGCCATCCAAAGCGTGGCATAGATTTAAAAGCACGCAATGAGTGTGAATTTGAGGGTCCAGTTCGCGAGACATCATCTCTAAAAATTTTAAAAAAACAACGCGCTTGGCAGGAGCAGGCTCACCTTTGATTCGTGTTTGTAAGATAGTATGTTCCAATAATTTTAATGTGCGCGTGACTGCTGTGATATGGGCCTTAATAACATCCTTGTCACCATAAATCAGTGCTAAAATAGAAAGAGATTTGGGTGCGGAGAAGGTTAAGTCGATACCTGGGCGGTGATGGATTTCACCATTCTCCGCGCGCCCAAGCACTTGTCCGCTCGGCAATTTTCCTTCAAGCAAGTTTTTAAAATCATTCAGGGTGGGCTTTTTACTTCCAAAGAGCGCCTGAAGCGCTTTGCCTTGCCACTCCATTTGAGCAGCATGCTCAGCGCTGCCAGCGTAATAATCGAGTACCTTTTGATAATAACCGAGCGCATCACTTGCACTCGTTAAATTTTTAAGAGAGAGCATTGTTAGCCCTCATTCGCGTTGTTTTTTCTGACTAGGACTCGATCGTCTACCTCGATAAAATCTGAACCATTCATTTGTACAGTAGGGAGGCAATTTTTAGTGTGCTTTTGGGCATCTTGTTCATCGCTTTCATCTTGAGTACTGATTAGCTTTGTTGTATTAACTTCTTGGTTCTCAAACAGCGGGGTGGTTTCTTTGTCGATAAAATCAGGTTCAATTTCACGTAAACAACAGATAGGGGCTTCTATTTGAGTAATGGGGTAATTGCCGGGTACTTTAAGGTAAGCTACTCGTTCATTAAGTGCCATGATTTCTTCTGGCATCACTAAAGCCACAGTTTTGCGTTGTTGTGTGATGCTGATGCCATCGCGTGATGAATGAGCGCCAAACGATCTGCTTTCAGTGGTTTCAATGATTTCTTGTTGTCCTAAGTCGCGGGAGGCTTGGCGAGCAGAGTCAAAATCGTTGCAAGCAAAGTACACACGGGTACCATACATGGATGACAATGTTTGGCTTTCAGCGACGCTCGATAGCGCGGTAGCCTGTGCTAGAGTTTGATAGGCAGAGACGATAGCAATACCCCGTTTACGTCCCCGTTGGCGTAAGTCTCGCAGAGAGCGAGAAGGATTAAGGCTTGCTTCCTCATCAATAACGAGCGCAATTTTGCGATGCCTAGAGGGTTTTAAAGTCAATAATTCGTTGGCGGCAATATCCAGCATCATGGATAACAGAGGTTTAAACGTTTCATGTTTGTCATCCCTGGATGTGATAAATAACCATGAATCATCTTTTTCATGCACCCAGTTTCGAATGGAAAAACCTGTTTCGGTATCATCGAGTAGCTCAAGGCTTCGTAAATTAGCGGCCAGCGTGGCTTTAACGCTTAAAGCCAGTTTTTCGGTGTTATGGTTAACCAGAGATTCAGCCATTGTGTTTTTGAGCATTTTTTCTAATTCTTTCACATCTGACATGACTAAGAGGGAGAGCAAACGTTTAAGCCCAGGTTTAGATGCTGGATCTCCTTTATAGGCTGCTCGTTCTTTTAAAACGAGCATGGCGGTGTTTAAAAATAATGTTCTGGCGGCTAAATTCCAAAACGGCTCGGCTCCGCTTTTAGATTCGGGTAATAGACTTGCCGCAATATATTCCAGCTGCGATTCATTGCGTGCATCATCCCAAAAAGATAAAGTGCGCGCTCTTGCATCCATTGGATTCACAATAATGTCATGGTCAGGTTTACCCAAGACATTAGAGCGGCGATAAAAATATTGTACGGCGGTACATTCTGGATCGAGCACAATCACTTTGTAACCTTCATTACGAAAACAAGTTAACAGCTCCAAAATACCTTGTGTTTTACCGCTACCTGTTGAGCCGACCATTAAAATATGTTTGTATTGTGAGTTTTTAACCAGAGGAATACCCCCGAGCGTAATGGGCGAGCCTTTGTGCCAGAATTTCAAGTGACGCACAAACTCTTGGGGCGGTACGAGTTTCGCTCCCCGCAAGAACTTGTCGCGCGATACACGAGAACCTTTTCGGATGAGAAACATGACACCGAACAAGCCTATAACACCCACCAACCCGCCAAAGATGTAAGATTGAATCACAAAAGTGTGTTTCACTTTCTTAACGATACGATTGACATCTTGACTTGCCAAGAAAGTATCTGCTCGTACTGAATAAGTTTTACCGTCTCCCCATTTCACCGTGAGCATTGCGTTATCAGGAGAAAAAGATTTTGCGAGCCAATATTGCCAAGCAAGATTACGTTCAAAGCTGCTCGTTTTATCCAGCATAATACCTGCGAGTAACAATCCATAAAATACCAGAAGTACAAAGCCCAGTTTCATGACTACTTGCACCCACATGTGAACTTGGTGCATGAAGAGTTGGCCGCCGCGAATAAAAGATTGCATCATGCTTGTTCCTCTTGAGATTTTTTAGAGTCAAAGTAAATTAATCGTTTAGAGTTAGCGAGATTCACTAATTCAGGATGTTCAAGTTTTGCCATCTCGCGTAATAACAGGAGTGTTTCATAAATAAATTGCAAACCCTGAAAAGCAGAATCGTCGTATTGGCAAGAAGGTTTTTGTGTGTTGAGATTTAACAAATCATGATGAGGACAAAGGCATAGACTGCCCGCAGCCAAGTCACCGATAATTTTGTTAATGGTTTTTTTATGAATAGTTGCACAACGCGTTAACGCATTATATTCAAAGGTACTTAATCGTATTGACCTTTTTATAAATTTCATGTCGCCTCCCTTTTTGGATACCATAAAGCAAAAAGTGTTCCTACGGGGGAACAGCTGGGCATTTTTTTCTATAAAAATACCCAGAATATTTGCCACTCAAAGAAAGAGGACTGCCACTTACTTATAAAGAGGTGGGTGTGCAATAGTTTGAAATTAAAAATAAAAAAGAAGGATTTGTTAAATTGCTACCACAAACTGAGAAGTTGCCACTAAAAATGTTATTGTTGCCACCAAAATTAATTAAAGTGGTGGCAAGATGCCACTGACTTGTCACCTCATCTATTTTTCAATAAAAACAATCACATGTTTGTTTAAATCATCAGCACCCCTGGTGCGTAGGGTGTGTTGGTTGCTGAATCCACAGGCGCGTGAGCGCAAAATAGCTTTGGGTTTAAGGATGGGTTTTAAAAATTAGGAATAATACGTTTAAAAGATAAGTTATGAAAGGTAGATTTTAAGCTTGTTTATTATCTTTATCATCGGGCCAATAATCCGTTAATGATAAATTGTTAATACCCAGTACCTTTAGGCATTCAAAAAAGAAAGAAGTTTGAAATTCCCCCCTTGCAATTCGGGTCGCGAGTGTTTTTGATTCAGGAGCATTAAAGCCTGCTTCGTGCAATTTACTGACCAATTGGGGTGTCTTAATGCCTTTGCTTGCCATCAACGCTCTCAGTGTCACGGCTGCCATTTTTTTATATTTTGTGTCTTTCTCGTTCAATCGATGAGTCCTTTTCTTATCTTGATGCTAAGCATACAAACAAAGCGGTGTGATTGCAAACTAGCAGGGTTCACCTGGCGCAAGATAAATGGAAAATAGTGCAAAAAAAGTTGAAAATAGTTTAAAAAAGATTGCTATTTCCACTAATATAGCTATAATTAACCATATTAAGTTTAGTTCAAACCCATTTATTTAGGAGACTCTATGATGGAACAAATGACCGACACATTAGAAAACAATATTACAGCAACCCTTGTGCCTGAACGTAAACGCCTTGGTTTTTTACCCGCTAAGTTACCTAAAGATTACCTGCGATTTGAAAGATGGGTATTTGATTTTGCGGGTAACAGGGTAGGTGAGGAGAGTGAAAAGCCTAGCTATTGGGATTTTATGGTTCTTTCTAATGGGGGGTTTTACTTAAGACCCGCCGGGCATGATTCGTTTAGCATAAGCTGGTGGGATAATGATTTTCAAGGGATTGTTAGTGCAGATGCGTTTGGCATTATTGTAACGCTTTTTGCATTGTGCCGTTTAGCCGAAGCAACCGAAGAAGACGCCATCATTACGTACTATTACAACTTAAGGGATTATGCAAGCCTCCATCCTGAAGCTTCAATGATATACCGTGCCATTGATTAATAACATTGGCTTGGGGCCATTTTATTGGCCCCAGCCAAAACAACACTAAAGGGGAAACTTATGAATACAAAATTAGAGTGTGTAAAAGTTGATATGACTCGTTTATTGGATTATACGACGATAGCGGAAGAAAGAACACAAATCAAAGCAGATGTTAAAATCAGTAAAGCGGTGTGCGATTTGTTATTGCAAGACATTTATAATAAAGACACTTACCTGGTTGATATCTTGAAAGCTTACGAATTGCAGTTGAGTTTATTGTGCCAAGAAAAGCTTGCCTTCAATGCTTTTGAAATAGCGTTTGCTGTACTAGTTAAAGGCGTACCACTGGTCTTGATAGGCATGCTGGATATCAACCGCGACAACGACTTTTGGCCTACATTAGTTATCCGCTTATCGGTTTAAGGTGAGCCATGCTAACCCCTGATTTTTCAAGCATTAATTCTATTAGGTTGCTTACTCGCAATGGATGTGCTAAGATGTACACATGTGTACACAATAGAAGGGGCAATACCATGAAATTAGACTTGCTAAAAATAGGCGTACGTGAGTTTCGTGCTCATATCATGAACTATTTAAAATCACCCTCGCCGATAGCCATTACCCGTCATGAGCAAACTATCGGGTACTATATACCTGCTCATCAGCCCAGTGAAACGGACATAGAGGAATTAAAACGTGCTGCCCAGCAATTGGAGAAGCTGCTTATCTCTGGCGGTGTAACAGAAGAGGAGTTAATCGCAGACTTTCGCGCACTGCGTGAGCAGGGTGCTAAAATGCATAAGGAACAATAGTGACAGATAATCGGATTGTCTTGGATGCCAACATACTGATTCGCGCTGTGCTGGGTAAACAAGTAAAAGAACTATTGCTTATTTACCAGCGCAAAGTGGGCTTTTTTACACCGGATGTGTGCATGAACGATGCGCAAAAATATTTACCTCTTCTTTTTGAAAAACGAGGGTTGTCGCCTGAGCCTGCTCTTGATGTGCTATCTAAACTCGAATGTTTATTAAACGTCGTGAGTGATGATGTTTACATTGCCTATGAAAAAGATGCCAAAAGAAGAATCACTAAGCGGGATGCAGCAGATTGGCCTATTCTAGCGACTGCCATGGCGTTCAATTGTTCGATTTGGACAGAAGATAAAGATTTTTTTGGAACAGGAATACCTGTTTGGACCACCGACAAGGTTCCTATTTTTTTGGAATCCTTTTATTAAAGCTAAAACAGAAAATTGTTTTAATACCCGCCTTAAATAATTATGATCTGACTATATAGACCTTATAAATAATACTGCTTTGACATATTATTGAGACTGATCCATGATCCCCGGATTCCTTTTTTAAGGGGGAGATGAATATGACCGATGAAGAACGGGTTAAACTGTTAGTAGAACTGGAAGAAGCTTACCGCAACGCTAGAACAAACCCTGATATCAGTCTTTACAAACTGCATCAATTGCATCTTGCATTACAATGCTTGCATGAGCAGCTGTGGAGCGTAGATGAAGAAGAAATGGAATTGATTGAGTAGTACTGATGAATTTAATCTAGCATCTAAGCTACGATAGGTGTTCATTATTGAATATTTTTTATCAAAGCACAAAATGGCTCAATTTAGACTGACACAAAATTTTTTTCTTTTTAATCCGCTGCACTTGACGTGAACTAAATATTAGATAAGATAATAAAATTCATTCCATACTGGTATGATCTTTTAGTTTTTTGGCCAGCCATTTAATTTGTTTATTATGATAAATTGATTTAGTGTGTTATTGGCAAACGAGGAGTATCTAATGCCTAATTCTATATTTGTAGTTAACGTTAAGGATTTCGGTGCGGCTGGAAATGGTAATGCTGATGATACGGCAGCAATTCAAGCTGCTGTAGATTTCTGTTTTATAGGGAATGAGGTTCAAGCTGAAGGTGCAGTAACACCAGGCACAGTATATTTTCCGCCAGGAGACTATAGAGTCACTCAACCAATCGTAATGGCCGGGAGTTCCATTCCCTTTCATTGCATTTTCACTAAGCTCTCTACAATTGTTAAAGCAGGTGGAGCTGGAGGGATTGATTTTAAAGCTGCCTTAATTTCTGATACGCGAAAACTAGCTAAAGGACAGCTCATACGAGCAACACAAGACCCCGAATCTGCCTGGACAGTTATTGACTCGATTTCTGAAACAGAAATAATTCTGACTGAACCTTACAAAGGAAATCCACACGGCGATGCTCAAGGTTTATCAATAAAAATACAGGATTTAAGCCTACATATAAATTCCCAGGGTTCCTCAGTATATGTTGCTGATCAGCTAAAAGGAACAGTTACTTTTACAGCTGGAAGTAAAGTGGTTTCTGGTATTGATACCAACTTCTTGGCTGATATTTCGTCGCTAGACTTAGGCGTGTATATTAAAATTTTAAACGACCCCGATTCACTGCATTTCGCATACATAAAATCGATTGACTCAGAAAAGCAAGAACTGACCCTTGATCTCCCGTATCCTATCTCGATTAGTGGAACAGCAATAGTTGTCACAACTCCAAAATACAATAAATATTTTGCCCCAACATTAAAAGGAGAGGGCAGTAAATCTAAAATTTTTAATTATGCATCACCTGGAAATCCGACACTACTAATCACGCAAGTACAAAAATTTAGAATTGAAGATTTATTCGTTTATGGGGTTCCAAATTACCCCAACACCGGTATACAAATCGGAGACTTTGTCATCGGTGGTACAGGAGATTGTGTAATAAATAATGTCGACTTCAGTGCTAATGGCGTGGGTCTTCGTTTAGTCAATACGTATACAAACCAAATTAGAGATTGCAAGTATTGGTCTTCTGGTGGACATCATGGCTCTGGTACCGATATAGCTAAGAACACAAATGCTATTTTGGCAGAAGGTACCAGTGTCAATGAAACTCACATTTATAATCTTTATGTCACCGCTGTTGATAAGGATGGAGCCGGTATTCGCTGGGATACATCTGGTTTGTCTTATAACGTGCACATTCAGGGTGGATCTAATGAGTATCCCGCAACTTACATAGACCTAAGAAATGTAACCTTTGGCAATCTTTTTGCTGTTTCCGGGGAAGGTGGATGGATAAAAATAACGGCTAGCGATACCGTTTTAATTAACTCAGCGGGCTTAAATATCACCATTGGCGACGAGACATTAGATGGCAGATGCCAAAATGTAATGAGTATGAATTCGCACTCTAATTTTTTTTATGCAGATAGTTATAATTTAGGATGTGGCGCTATCAATAGTATTTTTTACAAAAAATACTCGAACAATTCTCAACGTCCAGTCGACATTAACGTTCAAGGCAATAGTAAGTGGGCGGATCCTTCTTCACTATATAATCCTGATCGTTTAAGTGGGGCAGGTCTCAAAACGGCAGCTTCAATTACGGAGCATAACCGTTCAACACCGATAGGAGAGTGGGTAAGCCCTACCTACTATACTAGCAAGTTCAGAGGAAGCGGCTCTCTTGTGTGGGATGTCAAATCAGAAGACGTCCAAATACAAAAATATACGTTGATCGGTTACACCATGGTGCTTAATTGGAAAATTAAGAATTCCAGTATAAGCGGCATAGGCAATCAACTTTTCTTACAGATTCCCTATGGATGGAAAGCTGCTCAGACACCAGCAGTTTCATTCTTCTACCGCCAGAATGGGGGACATTATACTGTTGGTAAAGCTAACATATCGCAAGATATGTTGTATGTAGTCATGCAAAAACTTGATAAGAGTAACTGGTTAAGTCCTGATGACCGCTTAACAGTAGCTGGTAGCATGACGTTCCCTGTTGTGTCTTATATACCTATTACCCCACCATCAGTTACTCTGCCTATATCCGGTGCCATGCCTACCCCATCACCAGCCGGTCCGGGTACAATTTTAGGTGGTGTTGGTGCAGATGCTGGCGGTATTATCATTTTACCTTCCGGCCAATTGATACCCTACCCACCTAGAAGTCCTTTTACTGAAGCTATTAACAAACTTCTTACTACCAAAGAACAAAGTGCGTTAGTAAATAATGATTCTTCTAAAACAGGTCTTGCTGAAACTGAGTCAGAGACGCGTGCGTTTGATCAACTACAAAATAAACTTTTGCAGGAACACTTAGCGTTAAAATTAGCGAGAGAGCAAGGAATCAATCGTCGTAGTATGGTGTTACATCTTTTTGATAAGGAAAAACCAAAGCTTTCCGTAAAAGAAAAAAGAGCTTTTCATCAGCTTCAACAAAATACAAACGAAGAGAAAGATGAACAAGTGGCAAAAGCTAGATTGTAACGGTTAAAAATATCATAAAAAGTAGTTTGAGTACCTTTACTTGAATCATCCTCATTTTGTATAAATATTGCTGAAACCAAGCCCGACGCCATAAGTGTAAACCCCGACATCAGTCTTTATCAAATACGTCGTAAGCGCTCTGCCAATTACCCTCTTGCCATTTTCCGTCTGATCCATCCTGATGTAGGGCTCTTGCCGTTGCGCTTTCTTGAGGCCTGGTTCATTGTTATTTTGCATTGCTTCTTTATTTTTACTGCC
>CAYUEL010000040.1:0-6401 GCA_964443025.1 uncultured Gammaproteobacteria bacterium
CCAGCGCACGACCCGATAGAGACTCAAAAAAATGGCAACATCATGAAGAAACAACCAGAAGAGTAGAACAACAATGAACAAACAATACACATCAGAATCAATAGAAGTACTTTCCGGCCTGGACCCGGTGCGCAAGCGTCCCGGTATGTATACTGATACCACGCGTCCCAATCATTTGGCGCAAGAAGTGATTGATAACAGTGTGGATGAGGCGATTGCGGGATATGCCAAACACATTCAAGTGACACTACACAAAGATGGTTCATTATCCGTGAGGGATGATGGTCGCGGAATGCCGGTTGATATACACAGCAAAGAAAAGATATCCGGTGTCGAATTAATATTAACCCGATTGCATGCGGGTGGGAAATTCTCCAATAAAAATTACCAATTTTCAGGTGGATTACATGGGGTCGGTGTTTCTGTTGTGAATGCACTTTCTAAGCGATTGGAAGTGGAAATCATGCGTGATGGAAAAATCCATAGCATGGCATTTGAACAAGGACACGTAACGCAAAAATTGAAAGTAACAGGTGAAGCTGCAAAACGCGAAACAGGTACTTATTTGCGATTCTGGCCCGAACCTAAGTATTTTGATTCACCTAAGTTTTTAGTACCTAAATTAAAACATACATTGCAAGCCAAAGCCGTATTGTGTTCAGGTTTAATGGTTGAGTTTCATGATGAAAACACGGGCGAAAGTGAAAGTTGGTGTTATGAAAATGGACTTCCTGATTATTTGAAAGGGGCATTGAAAGATGAATATATTCCTGAGGGATTATTTATCGGTAATATGAAATCTGAACAAGAAACAGCCGAGTGGGCTGTTGCGTGGAGCATCGATGATGCAGAATTAATCACGGAAAGCTACGTTAATATTATTCCTACGGTTCAAGGCGGAACGCATGTCAATGGATTGCGTACGGGTTTATGCGATGCAATGCGTGAATTTTGTGATACACGTAATTTACTTCCTAAAGGTGTGAAAATAACGCCCGAAGATGTATGGGCTTATTGTAATTACGTGCTTTCGATTAAACTTCAAGAACCTCAATTTGCAAGTCAAACCAAAGAACGATTAACGTCACGTCAAGCAGCCGCATATGTTGCGGGTGTTGTGACGGATGCATTCAGTTTATGGTTGCATCAAAACGTGAATGAAGGTGAGAAGATTGCTGCATTGGTGATTGAATCAGCGCAATCCCGTTTACGTGAAGGCAAAAAAGTCGTACGTAAGAAAATTACCACAGGCCCACAATTACCAGGAAAATTGACTGATTGTACAGGCGAAGATCCGATGCAATCTGAATTATTCTTAGTGGAAGGCGATTCTGCCGGTGGCTCAGCCAAACAAGCACGTGATCGTGAATTCCAAGCTATCATGCCGTTACGTGGCAAGATCCTTAATACATGGGAAGTGGATCATACGGAAGTATTAGCGTCACAAGAAGTGCATGATATTGCCGTAGCAATAGGCGTTGACCCTGGTAATAACAATTTAGATAATTTACGCTACGGAAAAGTATGCATATTAGCCGATGCCGATTCCGATGGCGCGCACATTGCCACATTACTTTGTGCCCTGTTTTTAAGGCATTTCCCAGCGTTGGTCAAAGCGGGCCATGTCTATGCTGCCATGCCACCGTTGTATCGGATTGATATTGGCAAAGAAGTGTATTACGCGTTGGATGAATCCGAAAAACAAGGGGTTCTTGATCGCTTAGAATCAGAAGGTAAAAAAGGCAAGATCACCGTGCAACGCTTTAAAGGATTGGGTGAAATGAACCCATCGCAATTGCGCGAAACAACGATGGCGCCCGATACACGTCGATTGGTACAATTAACGATTGATGGTGACGATGATAGTCACGCGATGTTAGATATGTTATTAGCCAAGAAACGTGCGGCTGATCGTAAACAATGGCTTGAAACGAAAGGTGATTTAGCAGACATTTAATGTCATTGCGAGGAGTGCGCAGCACGACGAAGCAATCTATTGGATTGCTTCGGCCTAAAGGCCTCGCAATGACAACAAAAGAGTAGATTGCTTCGGGTCTTCGACTCTCGCAATGACCAATAAGGTTTAAACAAATATGGCAAAGAAATCAAAAAAGAATACAGCATTCTCTACGGCTGCGACAGAATCGCAACCGTTGCAACAATACGTTGAAAAAGCTTACCTTGATTATTCGATGTATGTGATTCTCGATCGCGCATTGCCTCATCTAGCGGATGGCTTAAAACCCGTGCAACGTCGTATTATTTATGCGATGTCAGAATTAGGCTTAAAAGCCAGTGCTAAATATAAAAAATCAGCACGGACCGTCGGTGATGTATTAGGTAAGTTTCATCCGCACGGTGATACTGCTTGTTACGAAGCCATGGTCTTGATGGCACAAAGTTTTACGTACCGATATCCATTAGTCGATGGTCAAGGAAACTGGGGTTCGATGGATGATCCCAAATCATTTGCGGCGATGCGTTACACGGAATCACGTTTATCAGCTTTTGCTGATGTTTATTTATCAGAACTTGATCAAGGCACGGTCGATTGGCAGCCCAATTTTGATGGATCATTAGACGAACCGATTACATTACCTGCGCAACTTCCGACTGTGTTACTCAATGGAGCGATGGGGATTGCGGTGGGAATGGCGACGGATATTCCGCCACATAATTTAAAAGAAGTGACGGATGCATGCATTTGCTTATTAAAAAATCCCAAGGCCACGTTAGTGGATTTATGTCAATTCGTTAAAGCTCCTGATTTTCCGACGGGTGCTGAAATTATCACGCCCCATTCAGAAATCATGGAGATGTATCGCACGGGCAATGGCAGTGTCAAATCACGTGCGATTTATACCGTTGAAAAAGAAGAAATCGTGATTACGGCATTGCCTTATCAAGTATCACCGGCAAAAATACTCGAACAAATTGCGCAACAGATGCAAGCAAAAAAATTACCGATGGTGGCTGATTTACGTGATGAATCGGATGAAGAAAATCCTGTTAGATTAGTGATCGTGCCCCGATCTAATCGCATCGACGCTGAACAATTGATGATGCATTTATTTGCGACCACCGAATTAGAACGTAATCACCGTGTTAATTTGAATATGATTGGTTTAGATGGCCGCCCGCAAGTTAAAAACCTCGAAGTGATTTTACGTGAGTGGTTAACGTATCGGCATCAAACCGTTAAACGCCGCCTTGAAAATCGTTTGGCCAAAGTCATTGATCGTTTGGAAGTATTAGATGGTTTACTCGTTGCATTTTTAAATATCGATGAAGTGATTGCCATTATTCGCAAAGAAGAAAAACCCAAACCTGCCTTGATGAAAAAATTCAAGATTACAGAACGTCAAGCGGAAGCCATATTAGAAATTAAATTACGTCAATTGGCGAAGCTTGAAGAAATCAAGATCAGAACAGAACAAAAAGAATTGAGCATTGAACGTGAATCCTTGGAACAAACGTTAGGTTCATCATCACGTATGACAACATTGTTGCGTAAAGAATTGGAAGAACTATCCGAGAGTTTGGGTGATAAGCGCCGTTCACGTTTAGTGGAACGTGAACAAGCACAAGCTATGTCGGAAGAAGAGCGCATTCCGACAGAACCCATTACCGTCATTTTGTCGGACAAAGGTTGGGTGCGGCAAGCGAAGGGACATGATATCGATGGTACTACGTTAAATTACAAATCCGGTGATCAATTCTTGGTGCAAGTTCAAGGTAAATCGAATCAACCGGTTTTATTTGTTGATTCAACAGGACGCATGTATGGCATGTTGCCTTATACACTTCCTTCGGCACGCAGCCTTGGCGAACCGTTAACGAGCCGCGTCACACCACCACCGGGTGCTAGCTTTGTGGGTGCAATCATGCCGACAGAAAATCAATTTGTCGTATTGCAATCGGGCAATGGTTATGGATTCATTGCGCCAACGAACGATTTATATTCGCGTAACAAAACCGGCAAACAGGTGATTCGTTCAGACCACGGTTTGGTGGCACCCCTGTTAGTGGATGAAATTGCGAAACAACAATTGTTGATTATCACGCAACAGGGCCGCGCTTTGATGTTCCCGCTCAGTGAATTACCGCAATTAAACAAAGGTAAAGGCAATAAACTCATTCAAATCGATAAACACGATCTCGAACAAAATAAAGATCGCGTGTTGCATATGGTCGTTATTAACCCTGGCAACAAAGTGGAAATCTTTTCAGAAAAACGTAGCAAAGTCTTAACGTCTAGCGATCTTGGGCATTATGCCGGCAGCCGCGGCCAGCGTGGTAAGTTATTGCCGCGCGGGATGCAGGAATGTACCGGCGTGAAGGCGGTTTAGTTATTCGTAGTGCGTCCACATTCGAAGCACTTTAACAGTTTTGATATCTTCTAGTACTTGATAAACAAGTCGATGCTGGATATTAATACGTCGAGAATACACACCCTTAAGATCGCCCACTAATTTTTCATAAGGGGGCGGGTTGGTAAAGGGGTCATCTTGCAACAAGAGTAAAAGCTTTTCGACCTGCTTTTTTAAAGAGGTTTTAGAAATTTTCTTTGCATCTTTTTGTGCATACTTTGTATAAACTACTTTCCATGTTACCACTCTATATCCTCGTCGCATTCGTCTACAGATGTATTCATTCCTTCAATAATCGATTCGCGCATTCCAGGAACGGAATATAAATGCAAAGTTGCTTGAATAGCGCGCCAATCTTCAACGCTGATAAGAATGGATTGGTGATGTTTTCCTGCAATTAAAATGGGTTCGTGCGAGCCGGCAACTTCATCGATGAGACGATATAAAGTGCGGCGCGCTTCAGATGCGGTTAATGTTTGCATGATAATCTCCATTCGGTGTTTATGGTTAAAGCGTACGCTATTACGTACGTCTTGTCAAGTGGCTTAACTATTTGATTTATATAAAAATTTTTATTATCCACCACCCATACCCCTTTAAGTTCCACTCTATCCCTTTACGTGGCGGATAATTCGGTAGTTCAGTTAAAAACACAACTACTCTTGACACTGCCCCAAAGGTATGATGAACTGGCTGTCTAATAAAATAATTACAGTATCATAGGGAGTTGATTGACATATGGGTGCTGGAAAAGGTATTTGGAATTATAGTGTCAGTTTTTTATTTTTTTCCCCTCAGAATGTGCTTCAAAGCACACACTGGGGGTTAAAAGAACATAATAAAACACCTGTTTGGTGGAAGGCTTTTACAACCCCCTTCCTGTTCTTTGCCTACGGTCTTTATGGCCTGTTTGTGGGGCCATATGCCTATGCAGTTTGGAAAGAAGGGAAGACGGCATATGCTGGTAGTGCCGTGCGTTATGAGGGGCAATTCTCGCCCATGTACGAAGATTTGTATTTAGGGGCTTACACCTATTTTGATTGGAATCAGCCTTACACTTACACATGGTTAGCGATGGGTGTATTGCTGTTGGGAACCGTCGTTGCAGCCATTATCTTGGCTGGGTTAGGGGAAGCAGGATTAGCACTGTATCCCTTTATTCAAACAATAAAACTTTTTGAATTACCCTTTGGATTATTGCAAACTTCCGCTGCCGCTTGGCTCACATGTCAATTACTCATGGGTTGGGTGGTGGGTATGGTAGCATCAGTTGCTTTAGAGCCAGCAAAATATACCTCGCTTGCTACAATGGACGATATTGAAGAGGCAGCGAAAGCAGGAATTATAAAAGAACAACCTCCTATCAAAACACAAGCAGAATTACATGATAAATTCATGCGGCACATGGGGATTGAGCAGCAGGATGCTGCCACTAACATTGAAATGACATTCAAGAATAAGTTTTTATCTTTAACCTACGAGGTATATACATTAACAATAGGTGACAAAACCACACAATTATACGTTGATGACGAACAAAATAATGATGGAACATTCAATGTATATTGGATTGATCCTAATGCCTCAGCGACTGAAACTCGCTATTATTATCTGGTAGGTACGGCAACACGAAGTGATAAAGGGCTGGATGATATACAAGCAGAAGAAGCACGTACAATGCTATTCACGCTTCAAAAACCTGTTGTTGATGCTGCACCTGTTATTACCAAAATACAGGATGATTTTAAATGGCAACATACTGGCACAACTGCATTTAGCGCTAAAGGAACACCTAGAAAAAGTACACCTAAAATGGGAGATCTTTTTTCTCGGTTCCAGGGAGAAATTTCTTCTACTAATAAATTTTCCGAAGATGACTTATCACAATTTTCAAAAGAAGAAATATTCCATTATATAACTTCCATGCCTTCAACCCCATCTCAGTATCAAGTGACAGAAAATCCCGTATTAAATCAATGCAATGTGCCTTGTTTGCTGGTTTTTGTATTATTTTTAAGTTTGGTGTTTTTT
>CAYUEL010000040.1:6411-9334 GCA_964443025.1 uncultured Gammaproteobacteria bacterium
TGCTGGGTGTCGATGGCAAAGTTTTTGTTGAACGTCAGAATACGTACTACTTTTTTGGGGAGGCTGAACAGACTCCAAGTAATGATGCGAATAATAGAGCATGGAAATTGATCCTAAAAGAAGTAAATGATGCTCACGTACTTGAACCAAACACTCCCCTAAAAACACCGGGTAGTAAAAAGCACACCCAATATAATAAAGAATTGATGCATTCTTACGCGGGTACTCCCGATCGACCAAATCGGCGTGAGGCGAATGCATCAACCAACACGAACAGTAACGTTAACAAGAAATTAAAGATGGGTGGAGGTACGAATACAGATGGTTAAACTAGCTAGTGCATCCCTCGCATTCATCGGAACTGCTTTGGTAACACCTTATAATGGTTTTGCTTTTGCAAAACGATTTACACATTTTTATGATAGCAAAGGCAAGGAACGGAGCCCAACTGCCCGAGAGGCTGCTTTAATGCCTATCATGTATTTTCTGGCATTTGCCGGGGGCATTATCATTATGCCATTTCTTGCTGCTTATTATGCATGGGATGATAACAATGAACGTGCGCGCGAACATTTAAAAAGCGTGTATTTTCCAGGCCCGGAAATTCATCAACGAACGAACATTACTTTTTGGGGTTTAAGTGCATTTATGTTGATTGGAATAGCAGTCACGCTGATAGGTGGTTTTGCGTTTGGTAGTTGGGAATTAGCATTTTCGCCTGTGACGGAATGGTACGATCTGGAAAATGCGCGGCAGTTTGTTATGGCAGCGTTTGTGATGACGGTTATCGCTGGCTGGATATGTGCATTGATGGATTATTATTACAATGATAAATACTGTGGGGTTGATAGTTTGACATTGGATCATCAAGTTGTTGAAGAAATTCAACATAAGCAAGCTCATAATAATCAGCAGAATCAAAATAATAAGGCTAATCCCCCATTGCCATCCTATCTTCAAAAACAAGGAAGTTCATTTCGTGGCATGGCAACAAGCCCATCGGATTTTGATAAATTAAAAACGATATTTGATATTGAGAACGATGATATGCATATTATCATGCTCACGTTTACTCCAAGTAGTACACCTGCTCCGGAAAATTGTCCTTATACACCTGTTAACGCTCAGGCTGGATATTTATCGAAAATATTATATAAAGATGATAGTAATCACATTTATTCTCATTCCACGGATCCAGGTGATGATGGTTATGTTTACATTGGCCAAGCAACAGAAGCAGCAAATGGAAAATTAACATTAACCGTTACAAAACCGCCTAAGTTTGAAAATAAGTGATTTTCTACATCCCCTCACTGACGTTCGGGGTTCTGATGGCGAGATGGTACGCTGAGTTCACCCTCAGAACCGCGCGCGCAGCAAGCGGATGCGGTAAATTACAACTCATCGCGAGATTTTGTTAAAATAGCTTCTTTGATCTTATTGAAGGATTTCAGACATGGTACACATCATTCCCTTTAAAGGCATCACCCCAAAACCTGAACTAGCGACGAAAGTAATTGCGCCACCTTACGATGTGGTATCGCGCGAAGAAGTGAAAGCCTGGGGCAACAATAATCCTTACAATTTTTTACATGTGACGCGTCCCGAAGGCGACTTGCCTGATACGGTTGCATTCAATGACGAACAAACCTATCAACAAGCGAAACAATATTGGCACAAACTATTAAATGATAAAACACTGATTCCCAATCAACAACCCGCTTTATATGTTTACGAAATGCAAACACCCACGAAAAAACAATTGGGTTTATTAAGTCTTGTTGATATTCGTGACTATGAAAAAGGCGATATTCGTCGGCATGAACTCACGCGCCCCGATAAAGAAAACGATCGCATTAAGCACATTCAATCGGTGAATGGGCAATTAAGCCCCGTGTTGTTAACCGTGAAAGACGAAGGGAAGATTCTTAAACAATTACAAAGTTTGATTACATCAACACCCGATTTACAAGGCAAGGTCGATGCAATAATTCATAAAATTTGGATCGTGAATGATACAACCCAACAACAAGTATTAATCGATTTATTTCGTGATAAAATGTTATACATTGCGGATGGACATCATCGTACGGCGGCTGCATTGCGCGCATTTAAAGAATCACCGCGAGATTCTGATGTAGCGAATAATCCCTATTGTTTAGCCGCGATATTTCCCGCGCAACAGTTGGATATTCTAGGGTATCATCGCGTGGTAAAAGATTTAAATGGGTTATCAGCGGATCAATTGTTAGCGAAACTTGCCGAACATTACGAGATTAATTTATTGGCTGAAGCCGTAAACCCTCAAAAACCCGGCGATATTCACATGTTATTAAATCGTCAATGTTATTGCTTAACGCGTTATGATTTGGATGAAGAAACCGATCCTGTCGCGCGTCTTGACGTTGAACATCTTACACGTCATGTGTTGGATGGAATATTAAACATTAAAGATATTCGCACCGATGTGCGGATTAGTTTTGTAGGCGGACCTCAGGCATTAACTAAGATGCAACAACAAGTAAATGGCGGAAAAGAAGCGGTAGCGTTCATCATGTATCCCACGCAAATGAATCAATTACTCGATGTTTCCGATGCGAATAAATTGATGCCGCCTAAATCCACGTGGTTCGAACCAAAGCTCGCCGACGGATTAGTGTGCTTTGGATTTTGAATTGTGCTGCACCCTCACCCTAGCCCTCTCCCGCTCTTCAACATTTAAGTCTTTCAAACTATTGTAGGGCGGGAGAGGGAACTTGAAAGAATTGTTCCCTCTCCCGCGAGTTGGGTTTAACCTACATGAAAGAATTAATATTAAAGGAGATCTTTATTGTTCCCTCTCCCGCGAGTTGGGTTTAACCTACATGAAAGAATTAATATTAAAGGAGATCTTTATTGTTCCCTCTCCCGCGAGTTGGGTTTA
>CAYUEL010000040.1:9434-16527 GCA_964443025.1 uncultured Gammaproteobacteria bacterium
AAGAATTAATATTAAAGGAGATCTTTATTGTTCCCTCTCCCGCGAGTTGGGTTTAATTTGTGTCATTCAATTGAACGCGGGAGAGGGTTAGGGTGAGGGCAAATTAATGTGCTTTGGATTTGCCTCGGGCACTATTACCATTGCGTGATTTATTACCCCAATCGTTCTGACGACGTTGTTGGTGTTGGCCTGTTTTCTGAGGGTATTGTTTAACGCGACCATTTTGAATGGGTTGCGCTTTAATCGAGGGATCAGGTTTATATCCTGGAATGATCTTTTGTTCGATTCTAGTATTCAATAATCGTTCGATGTTTTTTAACAAGTAATGTTCATCAATTGACACTAAAGAAACTGCTTCGCCCACATTGCCCGCACGTCCTGTACGACCAATACGATGCACGTAATCTTCCGGCACATTCGGTAAATCAAAATTAACTACATGAGGTAATTGAACGATATCTAATCCGCGTGCCGCAACGTCGGTCGCCACTAAAACACGGACCTCACCTGATTTAAATTCAGCCAATGCACGTGTACGTGCGCCTTGGGATTTGTTGCCATGAATAGCTGTGGCAGATAAACCATCGATGATTAATTGTTTCGTGAGTCGATCGGCACCGTGTTTGGTACGTGTGAACACCAACACTTGCTGCCAGTTTTCACTGCCAATTAAATGAGACAGTAATTCTGCTTTGCGTTTTTGATCAACGGCAATAGCCCATTGTGATACAGAGTCTGCCGCCATATTCTGTTGCGCTACTTGAATTTTCGCAGCAGAATGCAAAAAGTGATCGGCTAATTTTTTAACCTCACTTGAGAAAGTGGCTGAGAAAAGCATGCTTTGACGTTTCTTGGGTAGCAATGAAACGATGTCTCTGATGGCATGAATAAAACCCATGTCCAACATGCGGTCTGCTTCATCCAATACCAATACTTCAACCGCCGATAAATTAATGGCGCGTTGATTCACTAAATCGAGTAAGCGACCGGGTGTCGCAACAACAATATCAACCCCGCGGCGTAGTTTATCAATTTGAGGACGAATATTAACGCCACCAAACACAACCGTTGATCTTAATGTTAAATATTTGCTATAAGTTTTAACGCTGCTGTCTAATTGCGCGGCCAATTCACGCGTCGGCGTTAAAATAAGTGCGCGCACAGGACGGGCGTGTTTACTGTCTTTATCAGACATTTTTCGCGCCAAACGTTGCAGCATCGGTAACGTAAAACCTGCTGTTTTTCCCGTACCGGTTTGAGCGCCTGCTAAGAGGTCGCGGCCGGCTAAAATAAGTGGGATTGCCTGAACTTGAATGGGCGTTGGGGTGCTGTAATTTTGTTCTGTAACAGCGCGTACTAATTCTGGCGATAAGCCAAGTGCTTGAAATGACATATAAATATCTCTCTTAAACCGTATTCTCGCATTCAATGCGAGCTTCGGCCTAAAAGGGGTGCTGACCGATAAGCACCACAGGAACAGTGTCCTGGCGGCCATTATATCAGATAGGTGGCTATATATCTAGATATCTATTGTTCCCTCTCCAGCCTCAGAAAATCCCCCGATTCATGCTGCGCATGAATCTGCCCCCTCTCTAAAGGAAAAACCCCCGCTTCGCAGCTTCGCTACTCAGCCGCCCCCTTAAAAGGGGGCCGGGATTATTGGGATAACAGCCCCCTTTTAAGGGGGCAGATTCGCGTTAGCGAATCGGGGGTTTTTCCTTCAATAAGCAATCACTTGCTTTGCCAATGCCCCCGGTACTTCGCGGACTAGTTTAGGCACAAGATAACCGGGTAATGCGTGATTGATCTCACGCATGATTTTGCAGGCTTCATTTTCGGGTACATCAAAATGCTGCGTGCCCGACACTTTATCGAGCAAATGAATATAATAAGGTAATACACCGCAATTAAATAATTTTTTATTTAAATCAATATGAGCCTGCGCGCAATCATTCACGCCCCTCAACAACACGGATTGATTCAGCAATGTAATACCCTGTTCGTGCAGCAAATGACAAGCCAGCATGACGTCATCATTAATTTCATTCGCATGATTGCAATGCAATATAATGACTACTTTAAATCGATTGAGTGTTAATACATTGAGTAAGTCTTGTGTAATACGTTGCGGAATCATGATTGGTAAACGGGTATGAATGCGCAATGTCGTTACATGCTTAATTTCAGCGATTTTATTGATTAACCAACCGAGGTAATTATCAGGCAATGTGAGCGGATCGCCGCCGCTTAAAATCACTTCTTCAATGGATGTATCACTAGCCGTGTAATCCAAGGCTTTTTGCCAACCTGCTTTGCCAGGAATATTATCTTGGTAATTAAATTCACGTCGGAAACAATAACGGCAATGAACCGCACAAGCTTGTGTCACCGTGAACAACACGCGATTATCAAATTTGTGCAATAAACCGGGCGCAGGGTTCACGGCTTTTTCATGCAGAGGATCGGACGTGTAACCGGGAACGATCGAGGTTTCTTCACTCAAAGGTAAAAACTGCCGTAACACGGGGTCGTTGATATCCCCTTGGCGAATGCGATTCAACAATGCATAAGGCACACGTAAGGCAAATAAGCGATGCGCTTGTTGCATCTCCAAAAACGTCGATGTCGGCAATCCTAAGCGTTCGGCCAAAATAAGCGGATCGTCAATGACGGCACGCAATTGGTTTTGCCAATCGGGGGTATGCCAAGGGGATGTGATTTGTTGTATCATAGGCGGGTCAGTATACCAAAGGTGAAAAACGATGACTACCTATTCAACCAACCAGTTTAAAGCCGGGCTTAAAGTCATGTTAGACGGCGCCCCCTGTTCCATCATTGAGAACGAATTCGTGAAGCCAGGCAAAGGCCAGGCCTTTAACCGTGTGAAAATCCGTAACCTCAAAACCGGTCGGGTGATAGAACGTACCTTTAAATCGGGCGATACGTTAGAGGGTGCCGATATTGCTGAAATCCCCATGCAATTTTTATATTTTGATGGTGAAGTTTGGCATTTCATGTGTCCTGAAACATTCGAACAACACACGGCCAATGCAGAAGTATTGGGCGGCAGTGAAATATGGATGAAAGAACAGGATATTTGCACGGTGATGTTGTACAACGGTGTTCCATTATCCGTTGAACCGCCGAACTTTGTTGAATTAAAGATTGTCGAAACCGACCCTGGCTTGAAAGGCGATACTTCGGGCGGCGGCGGCAAGCCTGCAAAATTAGAAACGGGCGCCGTGGTTCGTGTGCCATTGTTTGTGCAACAGGGTGAAACCATTCGTGTCGATACCCGTAAAGGAGAATACATTTCTCGTGCGTGATTGGCAACCGACCTATTCTATTGAGACATTAAAAGAACGCGCTGTATTATTAGCGAAGATTCGCAAATTTTTTGAAGAGCGGAATGTAATGGAAGTCGATACACAATTGTTATCGCGCTCCACGATTACCGATACACAATTAGCAGGTTTATCCCTCAATTATCAGGGTGAAACGTTTTATTTACAAACATCGCCGGAATATGCGATGAAACGTTTACTCGCCGCTGGCGCGCCGGATATTTATCAAATGGGAAAAGCGTTTCGTGCGGATGAAGCCGGGCGCGTGCATAACCCTGAATTCACGATGTTGGAATGGTATCGTTTGGGGCTTGATCATTTTGAACTCATGCAAGAAACCGATGATTTAATTCGTTTGGTGTTGCAAACGCAACCCGGCGAACGCATTACTTATAAATCGTTATTTGAAAAATATTTGGGTGTTGACCCGCATGTGACAACATCCAGTAAATGGTCTCGCATTGCGGAGCAACAAAATATTAGTGTGAGTGACAGCATGAATGATGCGGATTCGGATACGTGGCAACAATTGTTATTCACGCACGTGATTGAACCGCAATTAGGTTTTGATGTGCCTGCATTTGTGTATGATTTTCCTGCAACGCAATGCGCGTTGGCTCGCATTCGCTTCGAGGCGCATTACCCTGTTGCCGAACGGTTTGAAGTGTATATTCAAGGATTAGAATTGGCGAACGGTTATCATGAACTCACCGATTGGCAAGAACAGCAACAACGGTTTGAACGCGATAACGCGTTGCGCAAAGATCGTGGGTTACTCGAAAAGCCGATCGATTTCATGCTGATGCAAGCGCTCAAACAAGGCCTTCCTGAATGCAGCGGTATTGCCTTAGGCGTCGACCGCCTTATCATGCTCGCGCTCAATAAAAAGCAGCTCAAAGAAGTGTTACCCTTCAATTGGGAAGTGGCTTGAGGGCACTTAAGAGGTCGGCGGTCTTATACGTGAGCCGCGAACGTCAGAGAGCGGTAATCAACTGTTGCAAATTTTGCAACAGTTCGAAAATAAGGCGATTTATTTAATATTTTTTGTACGAGAAAGATAGTTATCTCTGGTCACAATTTTCTTACCCGTCTTATTTTCAAGTTCTATACGAGCTTTCTTGGCAATACCGCCACCTTTTTTGCTAGCTATTTTGTTTTCTTTCATTCCGCTAGCATCCATCGTTTCTGCTATTGTTCGAGTCGATAATTCCGCAAGAGCAGTAAAAATTAATTCGGCCTCGCTCATATGGTCACGCAAGTTTTGAGATTTTAATCCTTTTATTTTTTTGTGATCTTGAATGCTGATTTCAGCCCATTCTTGATGAATGATATTAGTGAGAATGGCAAATTCATCCTTTTCTTTTATGCCATGATCTTTCCAATAATCAGTGAGTTTATTACGAGTTTCCTGATTCATCATTCGTTGCTGAATCCATTTCTCACTGTACCCATGTTTTTTCCAAGTTTCCCTGGCTCTGTCGAGTGATCTGGCTGGGTCAGTCATTTCCTGGATGCGCTCATAACCTACTTTTGCAAGCCATAGTTTGATAGGTTCAGCTTTGGGGCTAGGGACGGATTGAATCAATCGAAGAATAGTTTCAGCATTAGCAACGTCAGCAAGACGTAGTCTTTTATCTTCTGCCATTAACTTCAACTGGTGACAATTTGTCACCAGTTGACTCCCTTCTTTCTTTAATCGTTCTTTTAGCTTATTCCAGTACTTCCTAGCTGTTAATTTATCAGGTTGTTCGGTTAAAGCCTGAATAATATCAACCACTGAAAAATACCATATTTCATTAGCTTCATCATAAATACGGCGGATTTCAAATTCTTCGAAAATAGTAAGATCGTTTTTCATAGTAGTAGCTCCTTGAATAATTTTTATTGAGGACGGATTAAAAAGAATATATCTTAATTTTGCCCAAAAAGTAAGCGTTCCCTAGTCCAGTAATCTCATATGCAAGCCGCGATTGCCCGACAGCGGTTCAGTTGTTGCAAATTTTGCAATAGCTCAAAATTATGACAATCTTATACGAGAGCCGCGAACGCCAGAGAGCGGATCGGATGAGCGTGAAACTAAAAAACCTAATAATATCATACTGTTAGATGAATTTAATGTCCCAAATTGCCGGTCTTTGGGAGGCCTAGGGCCAAAGCAATCCACCCAGGACTTCAATTGGTGACAATTTGTTGCTGAGCCGTCATTTTCTTTAAAAATCTTTAACATTCAACAGCTTACAAGACCTACCCCCTTTTAACAGTTAGCTTTATAATCAATACCCCGGATGATATACTTATATAGTAGATTAGATAAAACTATCAGGCGGGTGTTGTATGGGCTTGGAATTTACCAATAAAGAACAAGCAAACCTTCATGCGAACAAACACATCAACATATTCAATGAGATTCGTTATGCTGCTGGTGCTTGTGAGAGAAGAATTAAAGAAAAAGCCATTGGACATGCCACTCCTCGTAATCAGAATGAAAGAGATAAAGTCGCAAATACAAATCCAGGACACGCTTTTACCTTTGTGGTCGAGTTTCTTAAACAATACGATGAGGCTATTAAAAAATTTAACGATGCTCCCATAGGTGCAGAAAAAGATCAACTTGGAGAAAATTTAGAGGCCATGTTAGCCTCTTTTCAAAAACAAGTGGGAAAGGCTGCGAGTACATTTTCTTTACTTCGAGATGAGGATACCAGTGGAAAACTTTACGAAGGCCTTGCTAAAGTATTTGACATCAAGATTAATAGCAAGGAATCCGATGCGCTATTAGAACGAATAGAAAATGTACAATTAAAAGCTGCCAGGGTTGGTCGGGGCGTAGCACATGCCTTCAATCCTAGCACTTGGATGAACAAGCTTAATGAATTATCTAAAGACAAAAAAATGATGAAAGATGTAAAGATTCCTGATCGAAAATCTCCCATTTCTGCGAAAACATGGCGTCAACAGGGTGCTGAATTTATTAACAAAGGCAAAGAAGGGATTAAAGCAATAGGTGCGGCAGCGAGCTCAATTATTCGCCCTGTTTTTGTCCAATCATCGAAAAATGAAAATGCCATCCAGGGTTCTTCTGACAGGCCTCTGAGTAACATGGTGAAGATAACTCGTAATGAAGGAGAATTAGAAAGAACATTAGGTAGGGTAGTATCTGCGCGGGAGTTTACTACTGGACGTGATCGTGAGCCAGGTAAGTCGGACGTCGATCGTCCCAGCATAGTTCTTGCTGGGGGAAACACACATCAATTAGTGATAGATATTGATAATTATCAAAAAAGAGCAGCAAAAAAAGATAAAACAGCAGACAGAGAAGTAAAAGCAGGAATTGCTGCACAAATTAAATTGACGCTGGCTCTTTTATTCCCTGCAGAGGATCAATTGAAGGATTGTGGGGATGCTATGGCAGAGCTTAAAAGAGAGTTAGAAAAACTTAAAAGTCTTGAAGAGATGCATCCAGAGCTTCTGAAAGAAAGCGATTTAGGAGATATGATCGTGGAGTTAAAAGAGCTATGTCAAGAACGCATCGATGATTATGCAGCAGAAGAAGATGAACAAAAATTGGCAGCGCAAGCAGCGATGTGGGCAGAAGCAGGAGTGCGGCAAGCCAACGTTCAGGAAGGAGCCGGTCCGAAACTTGTAAGACAATTAAGTGAATCTTCACTTTTCTCTTCTCTAGCGCAACAAGCAGCTGCACAAAATAAAACACCAAAAGATATGTTTGTTTTATCTCATGCGGGGATATG
>CAYUEL010000041.1:0-5731 GCA_964443025.1 uncultured Gammaproteobacteria bacterium
GTATAGACGATAATGTTCAGGCCTTGGCGTTTGGCGAGCCAGGAGGTCAGGGGATTTAAAATCCAGAAATTAAAATCAACACCGTTAAATCCATATTGCTTGGCATCGTGGATCACTTCATCGACGCACTTTACCGCTTCAGCGAACAATGGTCGTTCTTGGCCGAAGGTCGTTATGATTATCGCAACACCGATACCGACCTTGCCATGGGTCGCTTTCAATACCAGCACGATATTCGAAACCTCATGCATGTGGGGATGCGCTATGAGCAGTCAGGCAACTTAGATACGGGCGCCCAACCTGGAACTTCCGAAGCAGATTTGATACAATCGGACATTGGCTTTAGTACCGGTTTGACCGAGCGTACAACGCTCCTAGGCCGCTGGTACTACGATTTACGCAACCATTTCAGCGTAGATATGTTCGGCGCCGTTGAGTATGAGGCTTGTTGTTTTGCCATCCGCGTAGGAGCAAGGCGCTACCTTCAAGTCAATTCTGGCGAAGCGTCTGATAGAACATTTGATAACGAGTATTTTGTGCAGTGGATATTTAAAGGTTTAGGAGGTTTGGGTAGTTCACCCAGTGATTACGCCGCTGAAACTATTCCAGGATACCAAGACCGATTCGAGGTGAATAATGTTAATTAAACGTAAGTCTTCTCTTTTATTAGTATTAGGACTTTTTTTCTGGATAACCACTGCGCAAGCGGAACCTGTTCCACTCGATAACATTGTTGCCATCGTCAATGACGACGTTGTCACTCAAACTGAATTGAATTACCGTACTCGTGTTATCAAACAGCAAATGAAAGATGCTAAAGTGACGTTACCCGAAGATAGCGTATTAGAACCGCAAGTGCTCGATCGCATCATTGAGCAAATGCTAGTGATACAAGCGGCCGAACGTTTTGGTGTTTTTGTAGATGACCAAGCGTTAAACCAAGCTTTATATACCGTAGCACGTCAAAATAAAGTGTCCGTATCTGAATTACGTGGCATGTTGGAAGATGAAGGCATCGACTATGAAAAATTCCTTGACGATCTTCGCACACAACTCATCGTGCAACGTACCGAGCAACGGATGGTCAGCAATGAAATTACACTCAGCGATGAAGAAGTCGAACATTTGTATCAACAAAGCTTGAAGTCATCGCAACAAAATAAACAATACCGCGTAGGACATATTTTGATTGCACTCACGCAAGACCCAACACCGGAACATCTCGCTGAAGCACAACAACGTGCGTTAGAAGCACAAACGATGTTGTTAGATACCAATGATTTCCACCAAGTTGCGTTACGTTATTCTGATAGTAAAGATGTGTTGAACCAATCGGATTTAGGGTTCCGTCGTTTTAATGAAATGCCATCACTCTTTGCGAATGCTGTGACTGATATGAAAGTGGGTGATACGGCCGGACCTTTCCGAAATAGTAGCGGTTTACACATCATACAATTACTTGAAGTGCAACAAGATGCTCCGGAAGAAAAACAACTCGTGACAGAAACCCACGTTCGTCATATCCTTCTCAAAACAAACCCTGCACGTAATGATGCCGAAACTGAAAAAGCAGCAAGCGAAATATATAAATCCCTTGCTGATGGCGCTGATTTTGCAACACTTGCTAAAGCACATTCAGAAGATCTAGGTACAAAACAATCGGGCGGCGATTTAAACTGGATGAAAAGTAAACAATTCGTGCCCGCGTTTGCCACTGCAATGGATAGTTTAGACGTTAATGAAATCAGCAAACCGGTTAAAACAGAATTTGGCTGGCACATCATTCAAGTACTTGAAAGACGTCAAAGTGATGTGACACGCGATACATTGAAAGCACAAATCCAAGATCAAATATACCGACGCAAGTTTAATGAAGCATTGCAAAATTGGTACACACAATTACGTGATCAAGCGTTGATTGAAGTTTATATTTAATTAACTCGCATTCTCCGTCATCCCCGCGAAGGCGGGGATCCAGTGTTTGCAATTCTCCTGGATTCCCGCCTTCGCGGGAATGACGATGCACACAAACGTGAACGAAAACAAGGGTAACTATTATGATAAAGCGCATTGCAATCACACCTGGCGAACCTGCCGGCATCGGCCCTGACATTGTTTTGATGGCTGCACAATTCCAATGGCCATTTGAACTGGTTGCGATTGCAGAGATGCATTTACTTCAAACGCGCGCTGTGGCTTTGAATATGAATATTCAATTTCATGCATTTAACCCTGAAAATCCACGTCAAACTTCCAAACCTAACACATTAACTGTTTTAGACACTCCTTTGAAATCACCTGTTGTTGCTGGAACATTAAACAAAGAGAACGCGCCCTATGTATTGGAAACCTTAGACATAGCAATATCCGGTGCATTAAAAGGTTCATTCGATGCGTTGATCACAGGGCCCGTTCATAAAGGTATTATGAACGATGCCAACATCGCATTTTCTGGACATACCGAATATTTACGTGATCAATGCAATGTTAATAAAGTCGTGATGCTCATGGCGAGCGATAAAATGAATGTTGCATTAGCAACGACTCATGTACCACTGACGGAGGTTTCGCGTCATATTACACAAACTGGATTATTAGAGGTGATCAGTATCATTGATCAGCATTGGCGTCACTATTATCAAAAACCCGCAAAAATCTTTGTATCGGGTCTTAACCCTCATGCCGGTGAAAATGGCCATATCGGTCGTGAAGAAATCGATGTCATTGAGCCTGCATGCCAACAAGCGCAAATACAAGGTTACAATATCACAGGTCCGTTTTCTGCAGATACTCTATTTTTAGAGGAATGTGACGTATTTTTAGTTATGTATCATGATCAAGGTCTTCCTGTATTTAAATATGCAAGCTTTGGGAAAGCAGCCAATATCACGATGGGATTACCGTTTATTCGCGTTTCTGTGGATCATGGTACGGCACTTGATCTTGCAGGAACAGGCCAAGCCAAAGCCAATAGCCTCATCTACGCATTAAAATATGCTGAAAAATTACTTGAAAAGTTACCCCAAAAAGACTTAATATTACATTAATAATATAATCCTTGGGTTTACCCTCTCACCTGTTTATAATCTAGGAAAGATCAACTATGGCGGAACTGGAAATGGGTAAGACAATCTTAATAGTTGACGACGAAAAAGCTATTCGTGACATGGTACGCTTGAGCCTAGAAAAAGAAGATTTCCAAGTCATCGAAGCAGAAGATACTATCATCGCTAAAGAAAAAATGACCCTACAAATGCCTGATCTTATCTTACTCGATTGGATGTTACCTAAATGCAGTGGTATTGAATTCGCGAAATACATCCGCAAAGATAAATTGTTTCAACATTTACCCATCATCATGTTAACAGCAAAAGCCGAAGAAGAAAATCGCGTGAAAGGTTTTGCTTGTGGCGTTGATGATTATGTCATTAAACCTTTTTCTCCGCGTGAATTAGTGGCAAGAATTCGTGCCATATGTCGTCGCGGCATGTTGGAACAACCGGATGACATTATCACCATCAATGAATTAAACATGAATACAAAAACTCATGAAGTGACTATTGCGGGTCAAACGATTCATTTAAATCCTATTGAATACCGGTTGTTGCATTTTTTCTTAACACATAAAGATCGTGTTTATTCGCGTGAACAATTGCTACATTATATATGGCCATCGAATACGGATGTTGATGATCGTACCGTTGATGTTCATATTCTGCGATTACGACGTGCTTTGAATGTTAATAGTTATGATCGGTTAATACAAACTGTTCACGGTGTGGGTTATAAACTTAATAGTAAATCATGGTCGAACATAGAACAGATAAAGACTTAGCAGAAATACTAAAAGTAGGTATTATCACTGTTGACGCGCAGGGTAATCGCCTGTGGTGGAATACACTAGCAGAACAACTGTTAGGAAAAACAATTGCGAATCCTAAAATCAGTTGTGAAACCTTATTTAACTTACCCCATTATAATCCTGCTCATGTGGCCAAAACAGGAAAAACACTTCTTACAAAATCCAATCCTCAGTCCGAGCAACATTTTTCAATTGAAACACGACCCTATGGCAGTTCTACCTATTTAATTGTTATTAATAACATTACGCCAAAAATTCGTGTGGAACAAATGCGGCGTGACTTCGTTGCCAATGTTTCTCATGAATTACGTACGCCACTTACCGTTATTCGCGGCTATCTCGAGATTTTGCAAGAATACAGCGATTTCGAAGATTCGCAACTTGATAAAGTATTACAACAAATGGGCGAACATACCTATCGCATGCAACATCTTGTTGAAGATTTATTAACATTATCACGTTTAGAATCTGATACTTCGATGCACGCTGAAAAATTATCGGTCGATGTTCCAAAATTATTACTCGATATTAAACAGCAAGCGCTCGCTTTAAGTGGCGATCAAAATCATATGATCGAACTTAATATCGATGAAAACTTGCAATTACTTGGTAGCGAAAAAGAACTTCATAGCGCATTATCAAATATTGTATTTAATGCCATTCACTACACACCTGCCGGTGGAAAAATTGAAATTATATGGGAAATGGAAAAACAACAACCTTGTCTGCATGTGAAAGATTCTGGCATTGGTATCGATGCGATACATATTCCAAGACTCACCGAACGGTTCTATCGCGTCGACAAAGATCGCGCTGGCGTCAGTGGCGGCACAGGATTAGGTCTTGCCATCACGAAACATGTATTACTTCGTCATGAAGCCGAATTAAGAATTGAAAGTATCATGGGGAAAGGATCAACATTCACTTGCCGCTTCCCACGTAATCGCATGTACCGTTTGTTAATGAATGCTACAGAAGCCTAGTCATGTTTTTCTACACCCGCTATCTCATACGTGAGCCGCGAACGCTAGAGAGCGGGTGTAGTATGACAAATTTCACAATAAATAGAATTACTGGTGAATTATCTGCGATCGATTATGCTTATGATAGCTCATGGGAACCACTGATTAAAACTGGTTGGGGAAATTAACCAACTTCACAAAATCTTCAACCGATAAATTTTCTGCGCGAGCATTGGGATCAATGCCTAATGCGATTAATTCATTTGAGCTAATCAACCCTTTCAAATTATTCTGAATCGTTTTGCGGCGGTGATTAAATGCGATACGAACATATTTTTCCAATAATGCTTCATCTTGGGCAATAAAAGGTTTGATTCGATGCGGTACCAAACGCACCACCGCTGACATTACTTTTGGTGGAGGATTAAACGCTTCAGGAGGTACATCCAATAATGTTTCTGTTTTGCAAAAATATTGTACCATCACGGATAAACGCCCATAAACTTTATTACCAGGAACTGCGCTCATACGATCCACCACTTCTTTTTGAAGCATAAAGTGCATGTCTTGAATGCAATCCAGTTGCGTGAAAAGATGGAATAGCAAAGGCGTTGAAATGTTATAAGGCAAGTTCCCCACCAATCGTAAACGTTGGCTGCCTTGTTCTTGTACCAAGGAACGAAAATCGAACGTTAATGCATCGGCTTGATGCACATGCAAGATACCTAAATTTTTGCAGGCTTCTTTTAATAGGGGTATCACGTCGCGGTCAAGTTCCACCACCGTCAAATCCCCTGTCTTTTTAAGCAAAGGCAACGTTAATGCGCCCAAACCAGGTCCTATTTCAACTACACTTTCCTGTTCACGAGGCGATACCGCATCAATAATCCGATGGATTATCCCACTA
>CAYUEL010000041.1:5741-16057 GCA_964443025.1 uncultured Gammaproteobacteria bacterium
GACATCGACCAAGCGTTGAATAATATGCTTGTCGTGTAAAAAATGTTGTCCAAAGCGTTTACGAGCATGATGCATGAGGGTAAGTATATCACCCTTGTATTTCTACTCACATCTTGCGACAATAGCACGCAAACAAAACGGAGACTTTGTAATGCCGAATGCATTAAAGCTGGCCAAGATTTTCTGTCTGATGATAGGTAGCTTACTCTCTATCGCAGCAAATGCTAATGAACTTCACTTTAATATGACCCGCGGTGTCACGCCTGTCAGTCATGCTCAATACGATTTACACATGACCGTGTTCTTCGTGGTAGTAGGAATTGGGGTCCTTGTATTTGGTACGCTTATTTTTTCCATTTTCCGTTACCGCAAGTCAAGAGGGGTTAAACCGGCAACCTTTCATGAGAACGTACAAATTGAAGTGATTTGGACGATAATTCCTTTTGTTATCTTGATCGTCTTAGCCGTTCCTGCAACCAAGACGCTTATTCTGATGGATGACACACGCAAGGCAGACATGACCATCGCCGTCACAGGTTATCAATGGTATTGGGAATACGAATACCTCAACGAAGATATCAGCTTCTTTTCTAATCCTGTGACAACCCAAGAAGAAATCGCGGGACTTATACCTAAGTCCGGTTATTATCAGTTAGATGTCGATAATCCGCTTGTCGTTCCCACCGACACAAAAATTCGTTTTGCATTTTCATCCAATGATGTTGTTCATGCATGGTGGGTTCCTGCATTAGGCGTTAAGCGCGACACCATTCCTGGTTTTATCAATGAATCATGGGCCATCATCACGGAACCCGGTACTTATCGTGGACAATGCGCGGAATTATGCGGCATTCGTCACGGCTTCATGCCGATTGTGGTAAAAGCCGTCACCCCCGAAGAATTTGAAGTGTGGATGACTGAACAAAAAACCAAAACTGAGATTAAGACATAGAGAGGACTACCATGGGTGATCACCATCACGGCCCCGCAAAAGGTTTAATGCGCTGGGTATTAACTACCAATCATAAAGATATTGGTACATTGTATTTGTGGTTTGCGTTCATCATGTTATTCATTGGCGGCGCATTCGCGATGGTCATTCGCATGGAATTGTTCCAACCCGGTAACCAATTGGTTTCTCCTAATACGTTTAATCAATTAACCACGATGCATGGTTTGATCATGGTATTCGGCGCCATCATGCCGGCGTTTACGGGCTTTGCAAACTGGATGATCCCCATGATGATTGGCTCGCCCGATATGGCGTTGCCACGCATGAATAACTGGAGTTTCTGGATTCTTCCATTTGCTTTTACGATTCTGATGAGTTCGTGGTTTATGGAAGGCGGCGCGCCTAACTTTGGTTGGACATTCTACGCACCTCTTTCAACACAAGGACCTCCAAGTACTGATTTCTTTATTCTTTCGGTTCACATGATGGGTATGTCATCCATCATGGGTGCGATTAACGTGATCGTTACGATCTTTAATATGCGTGCACCCGGTATGACATTAATGAAAATGCCTATCTTTGTTTGGTCATGGTTAATCACCGCATTCTTGTTGATTGCCGTCATGCCCGTGTTGGCCGCAACGGTCACCATGTTATTGACCGATCGCAATTTCGGCACAAGCTTCTTTGATGCTGCAGGTGGTGGTGATCCCGTGTTATTCCAACATTTGTTTTGGTTCTTTGGTCATCCCGAAGTGTATATCATGATTCTGCCAGCCTTTGGTATTGTTTCTGAAATAGTGCCTACGTTTTCACGTAAACATTTATTCGGACGCGTCTCAATGATTTATGCCATCATTGCCATTGCGGGACTTTCATTCATCGTGTGGGCACATCACATGTTTACCACAGGTATGCCCGTTGTTGCAGGTTTATTCTTTATGTATGCAACCATGTTGATTTCCGTACCCACAGGCGTGAAAGTATTTAACTGGACAGCGACGATATTTCGCGGCGCATTAACCTTTGAAACACCCATGTTATTTGCTTTGGCATTCATATTTCTATTCACCATCGGTGGTTTCTCAGGCTTGATGTTGGCGTTGATTCCCGCAGACATTCAATACCATGATACCTATTTCGTTGTGGCCCACTTCCATTATGTATTAGTGAGCGGCGCATTGTTTGCCATTTTTGCAGGCGCTTATTATTGGCTTCCGAAATGGACTGGCACTATGTATAACGAAACATTGGGCAAGTTTCATTTCTGGTTATCTGTTATTTCATTTAACATCGCGTTCTTCCCCATGCACTTTGTAGGACTTGCCGGAATGCCACGACGTATTCCCGATTATGCATTACAATTTGCTGATTTTAACCAAATCTCTAGTATTGGATCATTTGTATTTGGTTTATCACAATTACTATTTCTATATATCGTAATTCAAACGATCCGTGGCAAAGGTCATAAAGCGACCGATGAAGTGTGGGAACACCCTCGCGGTTTGGAGTGGACATTAGCATCACCACCCGCGTATCACACATTTGAAACACCCCCTTCATTAAAAGTTATTGAAGAGCATCACTAATGGGAAAATCACATAACCACAAACCACTCGTGTACAAACTTGTCGCTGGTGTTTGTCTTATGTTTTTATTTGGTTTTGCGTTAGTTCCTCTTTACGATGCGTTTTGTGATATCACCGGTATTAACGGTAAAACAGGTGGACGCATTCGTGTAGCACAGGATGAAGTGGATACGTCACGCATCATTCGTTTAGAATTTATCACACACAATAATCAAGACATGCCGTGGGAGTTTTATTCCACCGTGCCTTATGTGGATATTCATCCCGGTGAAGTCAAGCGCGTTGATTTCTATGCGCGTAATACAACCGATGCAGACATGGTTGGACAAACGATTCCCAGCGTATCCCCTGGCGTAGGTGCGAAATACATTAAAAAAACCGAATGTTTTTGTTTTAATCATCAGCCTTTAGAAGCCGGTGAAGCAGAAACCATGCCTGTTGTGTTTTATTTGGATCCCACTATTCCAAATACTATTCAAGAAATGACTTTATCGTACACGCTGTTCGACATTACCGAACGCAGTTAATTCCTGGAGCAGATGATGACAACCAAACATGAACATTACTACGTACCCGCGCAAAGTTATTGGCCGATCATCGGCGCCGTGGGTTTATTCTTTCTGGCCATCGGGTTGGGCAATTTGCTTCATGTGTTTCGACCGGAGATTGGAACTTCTTTAACGAAAGCATTAACATTATTGATGATTGGTTTAACGATTATTTTATTCATGGTTGGCGGATGGTTTAACCATGTGATTAAAGAAAGTCACGCCGGTTTATATTCCGCACAACTGGATCGTTCGTTTCGACAAGGCATGATTTGGTTTATCTTTTCAGAAGTGATGTTTTTCGCGGGCTTTTTCGGCGCGCTCTTTTACGTTCGAATGTATGCATTGCCTTGGTTAGGCGGTTTGGGTGATAAACCTCTGACAGCATCGCTCCTTTGGCCTCAATTTATACTCGAATGGCCATTATTAAATAACCCTAATCCCACCAAGTACATTGCACCTAGCCAAGCGATGCCGTGGCACGGTATTCCCTTGTTAAACACGATTATCCTTTTAACCAGCGGTGCCACTGTCACATGGGCGCATTGGGCATTAAAAGTAAAAAATCGTTTGCAATTAAATATCGGTTTGTTTTGCACCGTCGCACTCGGATTAACGTTCCTTGGATTTCAAGTTTACGAATACGGTGAAGCGTATAAACACATGGGCTTAACATTAGATTCCGGCATCTATGGTTCTACGTTTTTCTTATTGACGGGTTTTCACGGAATGCATGTGACGCTAGGTTCAATCATGTTGATTGTGATTTTCTTGCGTTGCTTAAAAGGACATTTCAGCCCTGATCATCATTTTGCATTTGAAGCCACCGCTTGGTATTGGCACTTTGTCGACGTGGTTTGGTTAGGCTTATTTATTTTCGTGTATATCTTGTAATGCGAGGGTAATATCATGATGATGTCGAAAGTATTTGTCTTGATTCTGTTAGGATTAATCGTAATAGCCCTGTTTACAGGGCTTTATTTTTTGCTGAAAGAAAATTCCAGCCGCTCAAAAAATACATTACGTTCCTTGATGGTCCGTGTCGGCTTCACGCTCATTCTATTGATTTTGCTGTTGGTCGGCATCTACATGGGCTGGCTCAACCCCCATCCAGTGGGGCAATAACGCCCAATAACCATGGGCACCACCTGGATTTCCTTATTTAACTTGTTGTTTTCTAAAGACATATAATCGCGCCACTTTTGTTATGTAATTATGGCGCGATTTGGCGCGATTGAAGTTTATAACATTTATTTACATCCCCTATAAGAATATGTTAATATACCAACTTACAATTTTATGAGGTTTAGATGTACTCTGATGTCGTATCTGCTCAAGTGGGTAATAAAGCAAAATGTAAAAAATGAGCGTGCTAAACGTATCAGCTCATTTATTGGGGCCGCAAAAAATGCTCCCGTTACTCAACTTGGTATATTGATTGGGGAACATCTGAAAAGTTATATCCAACCAGCAGAAGTGGTGAATCATCTATTTGTATTAGCAAATAACGAGCCTGATAGAGCCAATAAAATCACATTGCTCGAAACGGCTATCGACAAAGATGCAAATGCATTGTCACATTATATCTATCAGCATTGCGCTGAAGATGTGATTCAATACATTAATGAAAATTGTGTTGAATTAAAACAATCTCTTTCTTGTAACACGTAGTTCTGGTTTTCTACTCAGAATCTCAATTATTCGCCCCTTGCCCCTTTTGATAACGGCGTCCTTTGCCACGATGATCATTGTGGTTATTTTGACCATTTATTTCCTTAGCAGCTTTATATACATGATTGACGGGGAGCTTTGTATTCGTTTGCTTGGCTTTATTTTTTTCCAACAATAGTTGAATATTTTGTACCGGCTTTTTGCCTATGTCATTTCCATTTAAATGCAGCTTCGTTAGGGTTGAATTAACCTTTAGTGCTTCCGCAATGGCTTCAGCACCTTTATCATCTATGTTATTTCCGCTCAAATACAACTCCGTAAGAGTTGAATTAATTTTTACCGCCCCTGCAATGGCTTTAGTACTGAAACCATAGGAAGTATTGAGCGAATCACCTCCTAAATGTAACACTGTTAGGGTTTTATTGGCTTTTAATCCTTTTGCAATAGCTCTCCCACCTTCAGGGCCAATCTCATTCAGGTTGAAATACAACGTTGTTAACGATGTATTAGTCTCGAGCGCTTCTCCCATAGCCTTTGCACCCTCAGGGCCAATCTGGTTGCTACTGAGATACAATTCTGCTAGCGTTGGGTGGTTTTTTACTGCCTCTGCAATGGCTGTAACACCGACATCGCTTATTTGATTCATACTTAAATCAAGCACTTCTAACGTTTTGTTGCTTTTTAACCATGCTGCGATGGCTTTGGCACCATTATCGCCCATCACAGTCAGACTTAAATCCAGGGTTTTGATAGCGGTATTGTTTATTAATCCTTTTGCGATAGCTATAGCACCTTCGGAACCAAGCTCGTTATAATACAAATCTACTTCTGTGACTTCTGGATTACTTTTTAGTATCGTTGCAACGGTTTCAGCACCTTTAGCATCAATTTGTTTAGTACCAAAAGAAACCTTCATTTCCCCATCTCCTAGGATAAATAAAGTAGCAATACTGACATATATGAGCTAGTGTGTCAACATATTATTATTTTTACTACAGAGACAGTAAAAACTGCCAAATCGGCATTATGTTGATTTCCCCAGCTTCAACACTAATTTTTGCTTCTTCATGACGCGTAACGATAATACCTGACGGTAATTTTAATTCTAGCATTGCTTCATTCAGTGCCACTATTTCTCTTTTATGCGTTTGTGGATCCGCCATCGTCTCACATACTTGAACTAACATTCGAGAGCGATCTTCTTTTTGAATAATAAAATCTACTTCTCGCCCGCTCTTTGTTTTAAAATAAAAAATATCGGATGTTAAGCGGCGAAGCGCAGTAAATACCATATTTTCTAGCAAATGGCCGGCATTAACCAAAATACCTGATCCAACAGAGTTGACCATCGCGTGGTCAATGCAATAAATTTTCTTTGGATTAGCATGAGCGCGTGCTAAATTGGCATCAAAAATACGCACTGTAAATAACATATAGGCATCTTCAAGCCATACTAAATAATTAGACACTGCTAGTTTAGGCGCTGTATGTCCCAAAGATTTCAAATAACCTACTAAATTATTGATTGAATATAACGCTGCCGTATTATCTATTAACCAATGAGCTAAATCAGCGATTGCCTTAGGATGCGAAATATCATGCCGTTCTATCAAATCACGAAATAAAATCGCATTGAAATACTCTTGATGAATTTTAATTCGGAGTAATCGCTCAAGACCAACTACTTCAGGAAAACCACCTGATTCCCAATATTCCTCAAACGCTTTTTCAATGAGTAAACGTTTTTTGGTCGACAACGCTCCTTCGCTTTCGATTTGCTTATAGTCTAAAAATTCTCGAAAGGAAAAGGGAAACATTTCCCAAGAAAGCGCCCTTCCTCGCATTTGTGTGGCTATTTCTTGAGATAACATATGTGCAGAAGATCCCGTGATATACACTTCGCAAAGCTCCGTACGCATTAAACGATCCACAAAAGATTCCCATTCGGGAATAACTTGAATCTCATCAAAGAAGCAATAAATTTTTTCAGTGTTCTTCTTTTCCGGATACAGTGAAAAATAAGCTTCTAAGATTACCCCCAATCCATCATGTTGCAGATTACGTAAACGATCATCGAAAAAATTCAAGCTTAAAATGTTCTGCCGTGATACCCCTTGATTCAACAGACGTTGCATCAGCTGGGTCATAAAGGTCGATTTCCCGCCTCGGCGCACCCCCATGCAAACAGTGGCCTTACCCGCCAGGGGAGTTACCTTTAACCGACGAGCAATTCCTGTGGTTAATTCAACCTCTTGAAAATCAAGGATTATTTCTTTTAACAAGTTTTTCATAAGGTCCATCCGGTCATAAATCTTACCACTTATCGGGTTATCTGGTAATAAATATAGCCGATTTTGGGATAAAGTGGTAATAAAAATTACCACTTTCAATAGCTATCAGTCTTATTGAACGTGCAACCCTTGTACATTTATGGCACAATGCCCGCAAGATTAGGTTGAAGGAGAATGGATATGGGCAAAATTAAGTGGTTTAGAATTGATAATGAAATCTATGAAGTCGCAGAAATAGACAAAGATGGAAGTTGCCTATTTGCCGCTATCAGCGATCAATTAAGGCATACACTTGAAAGAAAAATAGGCACCCCAACCCCTTTGGCACTCCGTACGTATGCTGTTGATCATATGCGAAACCATCTAGATGACTATAAGGATTTTCTAACGCTCGATCCTACGATCTATCCACATGAGATGGACTGGAAAATTAGATGCGAGATTTATTTAGAGGCGATGAAGTTGCCAGCTACATGGGGCGGAGAACAAGAAATTAAGGCACTTGCAGACGCTCTAAACATACAGATTCATGTCGCTATCATGGATAAATCTGGCGCTTGTGAGTGCAAATCCACGAGCAAAGAAAGTCGTCATGAAATTTATTTGGTTTATAGCAATAATAATCATTACAATTCACTCAGAAAAATTGAACTACCAACTTCTGACCTGCCAGATTCACCTGAGAATCAAGACGCAATCACATCGCAAGATCAAGAAAAAAAAGACCGTCAATTTGCTGAGATGATTTGGCAACAACAACGCGAACGAAAACAAGCCTCGTTCACATCTAGAATGGAAAGCTTGGAAAATGAATATCAAACTTTATATCAACAATATCAAATTATTCAAAAAGAATGTAGCGAATTAAAAAATAAAGACATCGTTATTCCTACTGTTACTCATGGGCAATTAAAAAATTTGCTAGAGCAAATGAAGTCTATACGATCAGAAGTAGATGCTTTAAAAAAGGAACATTTCTCATTGAACAATGCCAATGAACTAGTAACTTTATCCAGCTCTTCATCAAATTCAAACAACAAATCCCCATCGGGGATGCATCAAGCTTACTCACCTGCTGGCGGCATCCCTCGAATTCCAGAAAAACACGTTAAAAACCCAGTCCAACAAATATGCACTATCTCTTAACCTATTGATTTTAAATATACTTTTACATAATAGTATTGCAATCCTATTTTTTTGAGCTATAATAGGATTACAATCCTATTAAAGGCAACAGGTATGTTAGACGTTTTATTCCCGCTGAGTGAGCAGTTACTAATTCTCCAATACCGCCCATATGTCCGTTATTTTATTAAGCAGCACACATTTGATCATCGACTCACCGTTATTCGAGGTCAACGAGGAATAGGGAAGTCTACGGTGGTCGTGCAATTATTGCATCAATTGAATCTACTCGAGCATCAGCGTTTGTACGTTCCTGTTGATCATTTTTTAGTGAAAAACTTCTCTTTGTATGACATCGCAGAAGCCTTCGTGCAACAAGGTGGACTTTACATCGGTTTTGATGAAATCCACAAATATTCCAATTGGTCGCAAGAACTTAAAAGTATTTATGACACGTTTCCTAAATTGCATATTTTTGCATCAGGCAGTTCCGCATTAGCTATTCATCGCGGCTCACACGATTTATCACGGCGCGCTATTGTATATACCATGCAGGGAATGTCGTTTCGAGAGTATTTAGAACTTTGGCATAACTTAAGTATTGATCCAATAGCATTTGAAGAAGTATTATACAATCATCAAAAATTTTCTCGTCAAATTGTGCAAATAATTAATGATGCTTCATTAAATATATTACCATTGTTTTCAGACTATTTAAAATTTGGGTATTACCCCTATTCTATTGAATTTGAGGATAAGGATGTTTTTTATTTAACTGTGGAACAAAATTTACATACCGTGTTAGAAAGTGATTTACCGGCTATTTATCCGACACTTTCAGGTGCTAGCGTAGACAAGATGAAACGGTTATTAGCTTTTTTAAGTACGCATGTTCCTTTCACTATTGATTTAAAAGAATTAAAAAACATTTTAGAAATTGCCGATGAAAGAACATTGAAACAATACATGAGCATCATTGAAGATGCAGGTATTATTACTTTGCTGCATAAAAATGATAAAAAAATACATGGTTTGAAAAAAGCAGATAAAATTTACCCGGATAACACCTGTCAATTGTTTGCTTTAAGTACGCAACAACCAGTTGACAAGGGGACACTAAGGGAGGTATTTTTTATTTCCATGCTTAAAACGCAATACGATATTAATCTTCCTGGAAACGGTGATTTTTTAGTGAATAAAAAATATACTTTTGAAGTGGGTGGTAAAAATAAAGATTTCCATCAAATTAAAAATATACAAGAAGCCTACTTGGTGGCCGATGATATTGAACATGGCTATCAAAATAAAATTCCTTTATGGGTTTTTGGATTTTTATACTAATGCAATACTCATTCAAACCCAAATTCATTCCGACGATTGCGTTTTTAATGTTATTACCCTTGTTGTTATGGCTGGGGTTTTGGCAGTTGGATCGGGCGGAACAAAAACAAGCTATTTTAGATGCGCTGACTATGGCGCGCGAGCAAGCACCATTAACGCTTGAAGATGTTTTGATTAATCCTGAAAAAGTTCATTATTATGGTATCGAAATCACCGGACAATTTGTACCAGGGTATGATGTGTTGTTGATGCATCAAATGGAAGGCACGCAACATGGGTACCATTTATTGACGCCGTTTGAAATTGCGCCCGATCAACCGAACATCCTCATGAATCGTGGGTTTATTGGTAAAGATAATCTCGCCAATATTCCCCCGCCTCCTACCCAACCCATCACGATTCATGGCATAATTGACCTACCAAAGCCTGACCGTTTTATTTTAGGTGAAAACATCCTCGAACCTTTGCAACGGCCTTTGCAAGTTCAACGAGTGGATATCGCTGAAATAAGCAGTATTACCGGTTTGGATTATTACCCGATAGTGGTGTTGACGAACCGTGATGCGAAAATCATCACGACTATGCCGCCGGAAAAACATCTGGGTTACGCGTTACAATGGTTTGGTTTGGCGTTGTGTTTAAGTATTATTTACATCGTTGTCAATATTAAAAACAGATATACAGTTTTCAATAGCCTGCTCTGTCGCAACACGTTGTACAGTTTGCATCACGATTTTCTTGGCTTCCTTGGTTGCTGTGAGTTTCGCTTCTTCAATGATATCCTTGATATAGCCTTTGG
>CAYUEL010000042.1:0-16006 GCA_964443025.1 uncultured Gammaproteobacteria bacterium
AATGACTCGAACCATCATATTAATTTGCGTTTGCGTAGATACTTTATTATCTAATGATTGAATACCTTCCCAAAGCTGATTCATGCCAAATATTTCATTAGCAACGATATAACCTCGCGCTACTTCTGCGGGTCCCGCTCCTGTTTCATCATACACACGTTTAATAAATGTTGGCCCCATTCGATTACTGATTGCATTGGATAATTGCGTTGCAATGATTTCTTTGCGCAATTTATGATTACTCATTTGATCCATAAATCGCTTACTGACGCGCTGTGGAAATGCTTTTTGCAAATAAGGCAATAATGCGGGATCATCTAACAAAGGTGATTCAACCAGCGACATCTTGGTGTAAATCTTACTATAGGAAAGTAAAATAGCCAGTTCAGGACGTGTAAATCCCATGCCTTCTGCACGACGCCGCGTAATGACTTTTTCACTGGGTAAAAATTCAAGCTTGCGGTTTAACCATCCAGCGCGTTCAAGTTCGTTCATAAAACGTACGTATTCATCAAATGTAACATTGGATCGGAACGTTGATATACTGAGCGCTTGTGTTTGCTGATAATTATCTGCAATAACCAAATCAGCCACTTCATTGGTCATGAGCGCAAGTAATTCATTCCGTTGTTTTTCAGTTAAATCACCGGAAGAAACAACACTGTTCAATAGAATTTTAATATTAACTTCATGGTCAGAACAATTAACGCCACCCGCGTTATCAATAAAGTCTGTATAAATAATACCATTATTAAGGGAATATTCGATACGACCCAGCTGGGTGAAACCAAGATTACCACCTTCACCAACCACTTTGCATCGCAATTCTTTACCATTAATACGTAACGGATCATTGGCGCGATCACCTACTTCTGAATTTTGTTCCGTGGTTGATTTCACGTAAGTGCCTATGCCACCGTTCCACAATAGATCAACCGATGCCTTTAATATTGCGCGAATCAAATCATTTGGAGGCAATTGATCTTGGCTAACATTCAACAAGGTTTTAACTTCGTCGCTAATTGGAATGTATTTTGCAGTGCGATTAAAAACACCACCACCTTTAGAAATTAATTTGGCATTATAATCTGCCCATGTCGAACGAGGCAGATTAAACATCCGTTCGCGTTCTTTAAATGAACTTGCCGCATCCGGATTAGGATCAAGGAATATATGTTGATGATTAAATGCGGCTACTAGGCGAATATGCTTGGACAACAACATGCCATTACCAAACACATCCCCTGCCATATCCCCTATGCCTACAACAGTAAAATCTTCGTCTTGAATATTAACACCCAATTCACAAAAATGACGCTTTACTGATTCCCATGCGCCCCGTGCGGTAATACCCATTTTCTTATGATCGTAACCTTGTGAACCACCGGAAGCAAATGCATCTCCCAGCCAGAAATTATATTCTGCTGAAACGGAGTTGGCGATATCTGAAAATGTTGCCGTGCCTTTATCCGCTGCGACAACAAGATAAGGATCATTACCATCACGACGTACCACATCATTAGGTGGAACCACGGTATCACCATCTAAATTATCAGTGATATCTAATAATCCTCGAATAAACATTTTATAACAGGCAATGCCTTCATTCAGCATTTCTTCGCGAGAACCATTGGGCATTTGTTTCACAACAAATCCACCTTTTGCACCCGCAGGAACAATGACGGCGTTCTTTACCTGCTGCGCTTTCATCAAGCCTAACACTTCTGTACGGAAATCCTCGCGACGATCCGACCAGCGTATACCACCTCGTGCAACTTTCGCACCACGTAAATGAACCCCTTCGACACGAGGTGAATAAACAAATATTTCAAATTGTGGATAAGGCAAAGGCACTTCAGGAATATTCGCTGATCTAACCTTGAAGCTGATATAAGGTTTAAAACCTTCGTCATCACCTTTTTGATAAAAATTCGTGCGCAATGTGGCTTTTATGGATGCCAAATAACACCGCAAAATTCGATCTTGATCAAGATTGCTAACAGCGTCAATTAATTTAAGTATACTGTCTTCAATGGCCGTAGTCTGTGCTTCGGTCGTTGTTTCATGAATATTAAAATACGCACGAAATAACTTCACTAATGCTTTAGTAATTTCCGGATATAAAATCAATGTTTCTTCAATGTACGCTTGGCTAAAATGTAAGCCAATTTGTCTAAAATATTTTGCATAAGCACGTAACAACGCTGTTTCACGCCAATCTAATCCGGTACGAATAACGAGGGCATTAAAACCATCGTTTTCAGCACGTCCTTGCCAAGTATGTGCGAATGCATCTTGAAATTTATCCTTAACTTTTTCAACATCAAGATTACCATTCCCTTCAAGGGAAAGTAAAAATTCACTGATCCAATAGGTTTCATTCGTTTTAAGATGAATGCGACTATTACGCTCAGCCAGTACTTTAAAGCCCATATTCTCGAGCAAAGGTAATACATCGGATAATGGGATACTTTGGCTTTTTACGAATAATCTGAAATTAACATGACCAGAATCTTGCTCAAGTCCACGATAAAAGCTCATGCCAATATCATGATCAAGCTTTAAGTTTTCCATGTGTTCAATATCATGCACGGCAACTCGCGGCATATATGTTTCTTGATACCCTGCCTGAAAACCATTTTTATACTTTTCAAATAATCTGACACCGCGTCCTTCACCAAAATATTCAATGATTGCCGTATGTAACTCATCCAACCATGTATGACTTGCAGCGACGATTGCTTCCTCAAGGGCTTTAGGATCATGTTCATATATTTCAGCACCTTCGGGTAAATAAATCATCAAATGAATACGAGCCAAAATAGATTCTGAAAAATGGGTCACAAAATCAACGCGATCGCCACCAAATGTTTCCATGAGAATATCACTCATTTTTTCGCGTAATCTCGAGCTGAATCGGTCGCGAGGAACATATATCAAGCAGGAATAATAGCGATCGTAGTAATCTTTCCTAAAAAATAAACGTACTTGTGGGCGTTCTTGCATATGCATAATGCCCAAGCTAATATCTAATAAATCATTTTCGTTAATTTGAAACAACTCATCACGCGGGTAAGTTTCAAGTATATTAAACAAATTCCTGCCGTTATGATCATCCATATCAAAACCAGCACGTTTGATCGTATTGTTAACCTTGTTACGCAATAGAGGAATTTGTAAAGGATTACTGTGATAAGCAACCGAAGTGAACAAACCATACAATCGGCGTTCACCAATGTGATCCCCTTCTTTATTAAATCGTTTCACTGCGATGCAATAAGGTCTTGTTAAACGATGCACATTTGATAGGTTGGTCAGTTGTTGCAACCATACGAGCGTATTGGTGTCGCATAAATCAGACTCATTCGCATGATCAGCTGTTTTGAGTTTCCCAATAACATATTTCTTCGTACGAGCAAGACCCAAATTTGTATCATTGTTATGAACCAACGTACCATCTTTATGCAAATTGTAATCAGCAGTGCCTAAAAATGTGAAATTATTATCAACGATCCATTTAACAAACGCTTTGGCTTCTTGCAGATCTTTTGACGTTGTATTAATGGCATCGTTTTCTAGATTTGTTAACAATTCACGTGCGGCCACACGCATTTTATCCCAATCACTCACTGCAGTTACAACATCATCAATAACAAACTCCATACGATTTTTAATTTCATTGAGATCTTGTTCATCTGGTTGACGATTAATTTCAATGTATATGGGAACTTCAGCAAGGAATGATTTATCTTTGTAATCTTTTTCTTCTTCATGCCGAAACCCTATTACATGATTTTTTTTATCGCGCGTTAATACAACGCCACCTGGACAAACCATCAAATAAATCGTATGACCCAAGCGTGAAAGCTCTAATCGCAATGAATCTAATAAAAACGGCATGTTTTGCATCGCGATCTCAACGACCGTATGATGCGATTCCCAACCATCTTGTTCAAACTCCGGGTTGTACACACGTATCGCACGTTCCGTAGGTGATTCACGTGATATTAAAAACTTCCAAACGGATAACATGGATCCATACAAATCATCGGTTTCACGCGCTGCAAGATCACTATCTGCGACCTTACTGTAATAATAATGTGCAAATTTACTGATTAATGTTCGCTCATCACCCGAAAAATTTTTTTCAACTAAGGCAACCACTTCAGCAATGATTTGTGTTTGTAGCTCAGCATTAACGTAATACATATTTCTAATCTCTTACAGTGATTTATCAACAATCTCATAAACGTCGGGGGACAAATTAGCCTTTTCCCGAATTTGTAACAAAGCGCCTCGCATCAAAGCTTGCCGCTCAGCGGGATACTGACGGTAACTGATCAAAGGACGTATCACCTGAGCAGCTACTTGCGGGTTAATGGCATCAAGCTTCATCACCGCATTTGCAATGAGGTTATAACCTCGCCCTGTATTTTCATGAAAATACTGGAAATTATGGTGCCCAAATTGCGCAAACAAGCTATAAACTCTGTTGGGGTTATGATAACTAAATGCAGGGTGTTTGGCTAGCTGTTCTACATGCTGAATGGTATCGTCAGAACGGGAGGTGGCTTCAAGCGCAAACCATTTATCAATAACTAAGGGTTCGCCCTCCCAGCGCTCATAAAAATCAGTTAGACAACTTTTTCGGATATCGCCGTCATGATCATTCAGCGCCTTTAATGCACCCAAACGATCCGTCATATTATTCGCCTTGTAATAATGATCTTCTGCTAAATTAATATGTTCAGGGAATTCCGTTGCAACCAAATAATGCAAACATGTATTTCGAAATGCACGTTGCGCAATAGCATGTTGATCAATTTGATAATTGTTTTGTTGCAGACTGGTGTAATGTTGCTTAAACGCCTTAGCATGTTCAATCGCCAATGTTTTTCTCAATTGCGCACGAACTTGAATAATGTCATCCACCAAAACAGGTTTGCGTTGCTCCGCTAAATAATTTTCGCTCGGCAATTGAAGTAAATAAGCTAATAGAGCAGGATCCGTTGCATCATCATCTAACAATGCACTAAACAAAGTACTTAAACGTTTTGATGTGATTTTTTTGGGTCGCTCATCCATTAAATATAAAATCTCATGAATCGCTAATGCTTGTTGCGCATCAAAACGTGCAACAGGATCGTCATCATTAACGGCTAAAAATAATAATTCATCCGGTATGTAATTTGCTTTCAGCTTTACTGGTGCGCTGAATCCACGTAGCAAAGATGGCGTAGATCTTTCGTTGCAGTTAATGGTTGATGTTTGTTTGGATTGAGTTAATGAAAATACATGATCATGCCCAATGATTTTTCCATTGGATCCAATCAGAGCCATACGAATGGGAATATGTAAATCTTGTTTTTCCTGCTGATCGGCTGTAGGTTCGGTGTATTGTTGGAATGTCATATTCAATTGATGATGACGCTCATCATAATCCCAATTAACACTCACAATAGGTGTTCCTGATTGATCATACCAACGTTTAAATTGTGTGAGATCATGTTGGCTCGCATCTTGCATACATGCAATAAAATCTTCTACTGTTGCGGCGGCACCATCAAAGCGTGAAAAATAACGATCACAGGCATCGCGAAAATGATCTTCACCTAATAATGTATGTAACATGCCTATGACTTCTGCACCTTTAGAATAAACTGTGGCTGTATAAAAATTATTCATTTCAATGTAGGAATGCGGACGAACAGGATGCGACATGGGGCCCGAATCTTCAACAAATTGTGCATGTTTAATGCGACTCACTTCTTCGATACGACGAATCGCTTTGGATGTTTTATCTTGTGCAAATTGTTGTTCACGAAATACAGTGAATCCCTCTTTCAAACTCAATTGAAACCAATCACGCAATGTGACACGGTTCCCAGACCAATTATGAAAATACTCATGTCCCACAACCGCTAAGATATTTTGATAATCCATATCCGTTGCAATCTTCTCATCCGCCAAAATATATTTATCATTAAAAATATTTAATCCTTTATTTTCCATCGCACCCATGTTGAAATCACTGACGGCAACGATAATATAAATATCCAAATCGTATTCACGACCATAATTTTCTTCATCCCAAGCCATCGCTTCTTTCAGCGCATGAAGCGCATACGCGCCCTTCCCAGCATTTTGCTTTTCAAGATAAAGTTGTAAATCAATTTGTCGACCACTCATGGTCACGAACGTATCACGTTCACACGCGTAATCACCTACAACTAATGCGAATAAATAAGATGGTTTTTTAAAAGGATCTTCCCAAACCACATAATGTCGATCAATACCTATATTTCCTTTTTCTATTGGATTGCCATTAGATAACAAATCTGGATAAGCATGTTTATTTGCTTCAATCCGCGTTGTGAATTTAGCCATGACATCAGGTCGATCTATATAATAAGTGATACGTCGAAATCCGTGTGATTCGCATTGTGTGCAATAATTATTTTTTGAAACATAAAGTCCAGATAGTGACGTATTCTCATGCGGTTTAATAATAACCTCTATTGTTAACTCACATTCTGATGGTATTTTAGGAATAACAAGTTTATTACCTTCAAGTTTATAACTGCTTTCAGGTAATGGTTTATCATTTAATTTTATTGATTTTAATTCAGGCCCATCACCATCCAGAACCAACGGTTCTTGTTTAACAGCATCAGGATTTTTGCGAATAGACAATACGCTTATCACATCCGTATGTTTTTCGTAAATGCTAACGGTTAAAGAAACAGAATCGATAAAGTATGATGGTGGTTGATAATCTTTCAAATAGATGGGGTGCGGTTTGTGTTCGCTCATCGTTTAATATTGTCCAATAACATCTTTGCAGTTGCACTTTGCTGTTTATTTCCTTCTAAAAGCACTTCTTCTAAAATGGAAACAGCATTTTCATGATCACCTATATCAAGGTAAGCACGAGCCAAATCTAACTTTGTTTGAATCGGATCGGAAGGCGGATCGCCTTCATAAGAATCACCTGATGTTTCTTCTGATGAATAATACATGGGCCATGCTAATTCATAGAGATCTTGCAATTGTTCCCAACGATTAGGGTATTTTTGTTTCCATCCAGAACTGATGCGCTCTAGCCGTTGACGGTATGTTTCTTGTTGATTGTTCTTCACATAAACCTGACAAAGTTTATATAACACATTAAAGTTACCGGGTTGCGCCGCCAATAATTTTTCAAGTTTTTGAATCGCTTCATCGTAACGACCTATTACAATTTTTGTATCAATATCTTGCAAAACAGGTAATAAATTATCCATACTTTCACCTGCCGCTACGGCAGCTGTTTTCGCATGTCGTTGACTATTCCCCGTAAATGTATCCCAAAGGTACATGGTAATCGATGCGATTACGATCGCAATAAGTAATAATATCATTCGATTTTCACCCGCTTGTTGTAAAAAAAGAAGTACATTCCGAGGCAATTTGTCCCACAATGTTGGATCAACAACCTGTGAAGATGCATTCATTTGCTTTGGAATTGTTTGTAATATAGTGGATATTTGTTGATCTTTTAACGTCACTAATTCTGTTAACGCGTTAATCTGCATCTGCAAATCTTTAAGTTGTGAGTCGAGCGCATCTTTCGCACGTCGTTCGGTTTCAATGGCTTCTTGCGCAATGGATAAATCACGCTGCATCTTATCAAGTAATTTCACAAAACCAATTTCATCGGAAGATAATAAAGTTTCCAGGGTACGACTGATTGGGGCGGTCATATCCTCTATTGGCATCAACAATTCAAGGCTTGCAACTTGCGCACCTTCGGATTGTTCGGGAAACTCCGGAACAGCTATTTTAGGTTGTTCAACTTTATCAGCAACGGTAGTTTTAAGTGAGCTAGATATCTCTTGCGCCCATCCTCCTGTGGCCCATATGAGTAACACTGTACATAACAGTTTGTTCATTCCTTGCCCTTTTTTTGCTGTTTCGGGTAAATTATACACGAGATTTGCCTTTACGTTACGCCCCGCTGGGGCTTGTTCGAATATTATTCCATTACCCCCCATTTGCCATTCCTTTGGAATGGCTACACGGGGGGCTAGCATTGTGACGCTCCCTTCGGGAGCTCAGATCGTTTTGAGTCAAAAATACCCTGTCATTGCGAGGCCTTTAGGCCGAAGCAATCTACTATTTTTAGTATGGATTGCTTCGTCTCTACGAGGCTCGCAATGACGGAAAAGAATAATCAAACCCCAGCGGGGCGTAACAAACAGCTTACAAATAATTCTGAATCAACACTTCCGCAATCTGAATGCTATTCAGTGCGGCGCCTTTGCGGATATTATCCGCAACAACCCAAAGATCGAGACCCAGCGGATGTGAAATATCCTCACGTATTCGACCGACAAACACGGGGTCTTTACCAGCCACGTCGCCCACCGGTGTTGGATATCCCCCATTTTTATGCGAATCCATCACTTTCACGCCCGGCGCTTTTTCCAACAGCTTTTTGGCTTCCTTAGCCGTTATCTTTTTCTTAGTCTCAATATGCACCACTTCACTATGCCCATAAAACGCAGCGACACGTACCGCGGTAGGATTCACTTGAATGTTTTTATCATCGAAAATCTTTTGTGTTTCATTGACGATCTTCATCTCTTCTTTCGTATAACCATTCTCTTCGAAATCATCAATGTGCGGAATAACATTAAATGCAATTTGCTTTGGATACACTTTAATTTCAACGGATTGCCCATTCAACAACGCCGCTGTTTGTTTCGCTAATTCTTCAATGGCCAGTTTACCCGTGCCTGACACCGCTTGATACGTGGCCACATTAATGCGCGTAATACCCACGGCATCATAGATTGGCTTTAACGCTACCAATAACTGAATCGTAGAACAGTTCGGATTCGCAATAATGTTTTTGTTTTTATAGTCAGCAATTTTATCGGGATTGACTTCAGGTACAATCAATGGCACATCCGGATCCATCCGGTACGCCGTGGTATTGTCAATGACCACCGCACCCGCTTTTGCCGCAATCGGCGCATATTGCAACGATACATCACGTCCTGCGGAGAAAAAGGCAATGTCGATGCCTTTAAAATCGTAATCTTTGAGGGATTTAACGGGGATCGTCCTGCCTTTGAAGGTCACTGCATCATCGAGCGAATTGTCGCTGGCAAAGCAATGTAACGATTCAATGGGAAACTTACGTTCCGCTAAGATATCCAGCAAGGCCTCACCGACCGCTCCCGTGGCGCCAACAATGGCAACGTTGTATTTTTTCATGGATAGGGTCCTCGTTAAACGACATCAATATTGGCACGAATTTTAGAAAGTTGCAAAAGGATTATGAAAGACAACATGCCTCACATCCGTCATTCCCGCGCTCACACTCGTCATTCCCGCACTCACACTCGTCATTCCCGCGCTCATACTCGTCATTCCCGCGCTCATACTCGTCATTCCCGCGAAGGCGGGAATCCAGTGTTTGTCATTGTCCTGGATCCCCGCCTTCGCGGGGATGACGGATGTGAGCGGGGATGACGGATGTGAGCGGGGATGGCGGATGGGCGCGGGGATGACGCAAGAACTCAATTCAGATTTGCGGGGCGTTACGAGAATTTCAAACGTTCTAAAAACCCAGGTTCTTCTTGTTTTCCATCCCTTTCTTCTGTCAAATATTGAATTAGCTTGCCTCTATTAAAAGTTAATTCAGGCTGCTCAAATGCTGCTGCCGTTTTTTTATCATGCCCTAGCAAATTTCCACGATTGGGTCTGATGTATTGATTCAACATGGTACGCGTCAGAGCCCTTGCTACTTTGGTAGCATCTGGGTTAACCGTTGGTTCTGATTTCTCTATTTTTTCCGATTCTACTGATATTCCAGAATCCTCCACAATTGCCTGCTCTGGAGAATTAATTTTAGGTAATTTCTCTCCCAATGCATTTCGCAATATCTTCTCATCACGTTCGTACATGATGCGTTTTTCGTTTGTTAACGCTTTTTCTTCTGCCCAATAACCCCAACCTTTTATTGCACTACCCAGCACTACAAAAAACCCAACGACCAACGATGCTGTTAAAAACCAATCGGATTTATAATCGATAAGATCAGGATAACTACCAAAAAAAACAGAAGTAAAAATGATTCCTACCAGAGCAGAGCAAATAATTTTTTGCTTTTCTCTGTTATGTGCATAAAGCCGAAAAAGCCACGTATTAATTGCGATTGGATTGAAAATGGGTTGGACCTTTAGTTCTGGTAAATTATTTTTATTTTCATTCGCGTCCATATATGCTTTAGGGTCATTAAGCAGCTGCATCAAATTAATATAAGCAATTTCTTCTTTTTTGAGTTTCTCTAGTTCTTCTAATGCTTTTATCAGATCACCAATGTAGGGCATTGCGGGTTTCTCCGTTTCTTTGTCATTGCGAGGCCTGTAAGGCCAAGCAATGACTGGATATTCTATTGAATCTTAGCGGAAAAGTGACCTATCAGCAAGTAGATGGTCAAGAATCACGTGGGCTAATACGGCACGAGCCACCGGAGCGCCACGAATGCCGACACAAGGATCGTGGCGACCCGTCACTTCTACGGTCGTAGCCACATTATTGACGGTCACCGTCTCAATCGGTTGAGGAATACTGGAAGTCGGTTTAAAGGTCACGATCACTTCAATCGGTTGGCCCGTTGAAATGCCACCTAATATACCGCCGGCATGGTTGCTTACAAAACCTTCAGGCGTCAACACATCGCGATGTTCGCTGCCTTTTTGTTCGCAACTCATCACACCGCTTCCACTCTCAACCGCTTTCACGGCCGGAATACCCATCATCGCATAGGCAATCGTCGCATCGAGTTTATGAAAGATCGGTTCGCCTAAACCCACAGGAACATTCAGCGCACGCACACGTACTTTTGCGCCACACGAATCTTTTTCTTGCCGCAATTGTGTGATGAGATGTTCAATGTGATCTGATGAATCATCATCAATTAAAACATTACCGATTTGAATGAGTTGTGCCTCAAACGAAATACCTTGAAAAGCCAACACTTTTTCTGCAATCGCACCGGCTACCACACGCAAACATGTTTCACGTCCCGATGCACGTCCACCACCACGATGATCACGAATACCGTATTTTTTATGATACGTATAATCCGCATGACCGGGACGATAAAGTTCTTTATAAGCGTCGTAATCAGATGAACGTGCATCGTTGTTGCGAATCATAAACGCAATCGGCGCGCCTGTCGTTTTTCCTTCGAATATTCCGGATAATAATTCAATAGCATCTTCTTCGCGACGTTGCGAGGTTGCTTTCGTAACGCCAGGTTTTCGTGCATCGAGGTAGGGTTGAATGTCAGACTCGGATAATAAAATAGTTGGCGGGCAGCCATCGATAATACCAACATAGGCAGGCCCGTGCGATTCTCCTGCGCTGGTTAATTTAAAGTGTTTTCCAAATGTATTGCTCATGAGAAGTTCTTGATCAACTCTTCTTTCGTCATCACAAAAACACCTTCACCACCATTTTCAAACTCTAACCAAGTGAAAGAAATATTGGGGTATTTTTCTTCCAATCGTTCTTGTGATTCCCCGACTTCCATAACCAAAATACCTTCATCAGTTAAGTAAGAAGCGGCTTGTTTTAAAATAGGAATAGCACAATCCAACCCTGATTTTCCCGCTAATAAAGCCATTTCTGGTTCTGATAAAAATTCGCCCGGAAGATCTTCGAGACTTTCAGTACTCACATAAGGTGGGTTTGCAATAATCAAATCGTATTGTTTTTTCGGAACAGATTGGAATAGATCGCTTTTAATTAACGTGACACGATCTTCCAAATCATACGCTTCAATATTGATTCGTGCGACATCCAGCGCATCCTTTGAAATATCTACTGCGTCCACATCCGCTTCATCAAATTGCATCGCACAAGCAATTGCAATGCAAGCACTACCCGTGCACATGTCTAATATATTTTTAGGAGATTCTTGCAAAAACGGCGCAAACTCTTGTTCGATCAATTCTGCCACAGGCGAACGAGGAATGATCACGCGCTCATCAACATAAAAAGGTAATTGGTGAAAATGCGCTTGGTTGTGAATATAAGGCGCCGGTAAACATTCATTCACACGACGTGTAATAGCCACCAATACATCTTCCCGTTCTTCCATGGTTAAACGTGCATCAAGAATATGCGGGCTACTATCGATGGAAAGATCAAGCGCAGGTAATACAACGGCAATAGCTTCATCCCATGCGTTATCCGTTCCATGACCATAAAACAAATCAGCTTTTTCAAACTGTGTCGTTGCCCAACGTAAATAATCACGCACGGTAAATAATTCGCTTATTGCCGATACGCATAGTTCAGGGGTAATTTGATGTTCAATATCATCCGTCATGATTGTGATGCTCCCATTTTTTTGATTAACTCATTCAATGTTGCTGGATCAGATTCCGCAAAATACAACGCAGCGGCATATTCTAACCATAAATCTTCATCATCAGGATAATCTTCATACGCACGTGAAAATGCGGATACTGCTTGTGGATATTCCCCTGATGCAAAATGTAACCTGCCTAATATAACATAAGCCAAGGCATCTTCTTCATGTTTTTGAATATGCTGCGCTAATAAATGATGAACTTGATTTAAGTTTTCTTGGTTAGGATCTTGATCAAATAATTCCAATGCCATTTTTGTGTTGTAGCCATCACTATAACCGCGCTCATAATAAGCATATAAACTTATGCTCATGCAAAGCAATAATAATGCCGATGATTTCCATAAACCTACTATGCGCCAGGGTAAAACCCAAGCGATGACTACCAATGCAAATGTTGTTAAAACAGCGTATAACATCAACGTCCTCGCCGCAAAAATAAGATTAAACCAATGAATAAAAATAACGCAGGCAATGCCCACAATAATAACGTATTAGCGTTCATGCCGGGATCATAAAAAATTTTTTCACCGTATTTATCGATAAGTTGCAGCCGTATTTCGTAATCGGAATGACCGTCAAGAATCGCTTCATGCAACCAATCTTTCATGTTTTGAGAAAAATACGAATCGCTATCGCCAATGCTTTGACCTTGACATACTAAACAACGGATTTGTTGATTTAAGCTTTGAAACCGTTGTTGTTGAACCTCTGTGTTAAATACGTAACGATCAGTTGAGGCGGATGCGTTCAGGGTTAGAATGAGCAGTAGGGTTATTATTAGATATTTTATGTGGCTCAGAGCAACACCCTCACCCTGCCCTCTCCCGCATTCAATTTTTTTACTTCGTAGTAAACTCATCCTGCGGGAGAGGGAAAGAAAAAGAAGTTTCCCTCTCGTGCATTCAATTTTTTTGCTTCGTAGTAAACTCATCCTGCGGGAGAGGGAAAGAAAAAGAAGTTTCCCTCTCGTGCATTCAATTTTTTTGCTTCGTAGTAAACTCATCCTGCGGGAGAGGGAAAGAAAAAGAAGTTTCCCTCTCCCGCGGGATAAGTTTAAATTAAGCGCTAAAATTGAACGCGGGAGAGGGTTAGGGTGAGGGTTAATTGACATCATCTTTCCTCTTAACAATCGGCATAAACTCTTCATCCCAAATTTGTTGTGTCAAAATACCCGCGTGTTGATGTACAACTTCACCATCCGGTGTAAGTAACCAGGTGGTTGGAACGCCGACAATTCCCCAGTCAAAAGCTAATTTGCCATCTGCATCCACTAATGTCCAAGTGAATGGATTTCCATGAGCGTCTAACCAAGCCATAGCATCGTCATGATTGTCTCTAAAATTAACGCCTAAAATAGAAACATGATCTTCTTTCGCAATATGCACCAACACAGGATGTTCCAGACGACAGGGTGAACACCAACTTGCCCAGACGTTGATCACCACCCATTGTCCCGCAATGTCTTGATTAGAATAATGCTGATTTGTGTCTAATAGGCTGGGTAAATTGAACTCAGGTAATGTTGTATCTTTTAATATGAGATCTTGCTGATGACGATTTTTAGGCAATATCCATCCCAACACAATCACCAAAAATAAAAACACAACCAGCGGAAACCATGTTCTATTTAATCGATTCATGAGGAACCTCGTTCAACGTCTTCAAATATTTTCGATCAAACCATGTCATCAATGCACCCAATGCAATCATGATGCCACCATACCAAATAAACCGCACAAAGGGTTTGTAATGAATACGCACGGCCCATTGTTTTTCGCTTAACGGTTCTGATAATGCAATGTAAAGATCACGTTGTTGATGCGATTGAATCGCAGTTTCACTGAGTGCCATATCGCGTGGTGTATAAAAACGTTTTTCAGGTTTCATGAGTGATAAGGGTTTATTGGCATGCGCCACATCAAATACCGCCATTTCCCCTGTATAGTTAGGCCCATTGACTTCTTGTAAAGAGAGAAGCGTAAATGTGTAATCATGAATCGAAACGGTGTCAGCTATTTTCATACTGACATCACGCTCAACTTTATAATGCGTGCTAATGGCGATGCCCATCATAGCGACCACAACGCCTAAATGCGCCATGTGCATTCCCCAATAACGCAATGATCGTTTATTTTTTTGAGTGACTATATCAATAACGGAATAACTGATTATCCAAATCGATAGGATCATCGATATCACGACAAGGATTGGAAGTGTTGTAATAAGCATTAACGTTAATACCACCGTCACCAATATTGCAAACCCAATCATGACCTGGGTGCGAAATTGATACGGTTTTAACCACGTTGACAATGGCGCCAACCCCAATGCTAATGCAAGTAATAAGCCCATAGGCACTAACACTTTATTAAAATAAGGCGCACCCACCGCAATAAAACCCAAACCTAATCCTTCGATAATCAACGGATAGATTGTTCCTAATAAAACTGTTCCCGTCATCGAAACAAATACAATATTATTGAACAACAACAACCCTTCACGTGACGTTAAATGAAATGATTGTGCTTGCATGAAATTTGGCGAACGAATGGCGTATAAAACTAAAGCCGGTAATGTGTATATCGCCAATAATATTAAAATAAACAAACCACGTTCAGGGTCATTGGCAAAGCTGTGAACGGATGTTAAAACACCCGAACGCACTAAGAATGTTCCTAGCAAACTTAAGCCAAATGTCATAATACATAACAACAATGTCCATCCATAAAATATCTTTCGGTTGTTGGCTACATTAATCGAATGTAATAATGCGCAACCTGAAAGCCACGGCAATAATGATGCATTTTCCACAGGATCCCAAAACCACCATCCACCCCAACCCAATTCATAATAGGCCCAATAACTCCCTAACGTAATGCCTAATGTTAAAAAGGCCCATGCAAATAAGATGTATTTGCGCATCAGACGCAAGATGTTAACAGAAAATTCACCTTGACATAAAACAGCAATCGCCATTACGAACGGCAATGCAAATCCTACATACCCAATATAAAGCAAGGGTGGATGTAAAATCATTCCAGGGTCTTGCAATAAAGGATTTAAATCCAATCCTTGTAAAGGTGTCACAGGTAAATAACGTTCAAAAGGATTTGAGGTGAATACCGTAAATAACAATAATCCAAAGAATATGACACCTAATGCTGCGCGGCTGATTAATAAAGTGCGGTTCGTATAATCGGTTGTGATTAAAAAAACTAAACTCCAGGCACTTAAAATCGATAACCACAATAACAACGATCCCTCATGTCCACCCCATGCTGCAGTTAAACGGTAATACCAAGGCAATGTCTCATGTACATGTTGATAAACGGTGATAACCGATAAGTCGGTTTGGTAAAAACTGTAAAGCAATAATCCAAAGCTTGTGAGGATTAATAGTGTTATTGCAATGCCGGCACGTTGTGCAAATAATGTAAAGAATTCGCTCGTGTGATGTTGCCATTTTTTTGAGTCTTTATCGGGTCGTTCTCTGGCAAACACGCCGTGAATACATTCCTGTAGGCTCCTCTTCGCCATCCCTGCCTCAGAGGGTTTGCCATCACACGACCCGAT
>CAYUEL010000043.1:0-15737 GCA_964443025.1 uncultured Gammaproteobacteria bacterium
ATTGCCTGACTTTGCCATGAGCGGTGCGACAGGTAAGTTATACTTGAACCGCGATGGCCAAATTACCCGCAGCTTACGTTGCACGCGCTTTAGCGAAGGCATGCCTAAACGTTTGCAATCGAGCGTATGATATGGCAAAAAATACGCTTCAGCGAGGTCATGACGCAGAAGGCCAAGTGCAATCGTATCTGGAAAAACAAGGTTTAACCTATATTACACGCAACTATAAAAAATCATACGGTGAAATTGATCTAATCATGAAAGATAGTCAAACGCTGGTATTTACGGAAGTACGTGCCCGCCTTGATTTTGAAGAAATTCATCCCTTTGAGACCATTGATGATATCAAACAAGCCAAGATTATTGCTGTTGCAAAACAGTTCTTGGACGAGTTCGCTGATTTTAACCATACAGAATGTCGCTTTGATGTGGTTGCAGTAAACCTCAGTAGTGGTAAAATCGAATGGTTACAAAACGCATTTGAAGGAGCGTAAAGACGTGGATGTGCAAAACCGCATTCAAGACCATTTCAAGGAAAGTATTCAAGCGAAGATCAACGCTGCTGAAACGTTGGGTGAACCCATCGCTCGTGCCGCTCAAATACTTGTCACAGCCTTATTGGATGGCAACAAAATTTTAAGTTGTGGTAATGGCGGTTCTGCCGGTGATGCGCAACATTTTTCATCTGAGATGGTCAATCGTTATGAACGTGAACGCCCCGCCCTGCCCGCCATTGCTTTAACGGTCGATACTTATACGCTCACATCCATCGCCAATGATTATTCTTATGAAGATGTGTTTGCAAAACAAGTTCGTGCATTGGGCCAAAAGGGCGATATATTATTAGCATTCACCACCAGTGGGAAATCACCCAATGTATTACAAGCAATTCATGCTGCGCATGATCGCGGTTTAACAGTGATTGCATGCACGGGCAAAGATGGTGGTGATGCTGCAAAATTATTAAATAGCAACGATGTTGAAATTCGTATTCCTTCGAATCGAACATCACGAATCCAAGAAGTGCACTTGCTGGTCATTCACTGCTTGTGCGATCTCATTGACAATCAACTGTTTGGTGAAACATGAAAAAAGTATTAATGGTTTTAGCAGTCTCTTTAAGCGCATTCACACTCTACGGTTGCGTCGTAGCCGCACCTGCCGCGGTTGCAGCCGTTGGTGTGGGTGCTACCATGGCTCATAACGATCGCACCACGGGAACTATTGTGGAAGATCATGCTATTGAATACCGTGTTACGCGCGCGATGCAAGATAATCCTGAATTAAAAGAAGAATCTCGCATCAAAGCTGTTAGCTATAACACGAACGTGTTATTGATTGGACAAGTGCCGAATGAACAACGTTCCGCTGAAATTGAAGAAGTCGTTGCGAATCTCGAAAAAGTGAATAACGTTTATAACGAACTTGAAGTTGGCGAAAAGAAAGCGCTTTATTCTGGACCTTCCGATTCATGGATTACAACGAAAGCCAAAGCACAAGCTTTTTCTGGAACAGATGTTGATCCATTACGTATCAAAGTAATCACTGAAAATGGCACCGTTTATTTGATGGGTATTGTCACGCGCGAAGAAGCCGACATTGCTACAGAAAATGTTCGGAAAATTAGCGGCGTGCAACGCGTGGTGCGAGCCTTTGAATATACCGATTAAACAATTCATTACTATTGTCGGCAAGGATGCCGTTTACACGGATCCTGCCGATTGTTACGCATACGGTTACGATAATAGTCAACAACAAGCATTACCTCAAGCCGTTGTATTTCCAACAACACATGAACAAGTTCAAGCGATTGTACAAACCTGTTATGAACATCTCATTCCGATATTGGCTCGTGGGCGCGGAAGTAGCACGGTGGGTGGCGCAGTTCCTATTAAAGGTGGCGTTGTATGTTCATTTGAAAAAATGAACAAGATTATTTCATTCGAACCAGAGAATCGTTTGATCGTTGCGCAAGCGGGTATCGCGAATCAAGCGTTGCAAGATCATGTTGCTAAAGCCGGATTTTTTTGGGCACCTGATCCATCGAGTCGCGATTATGCAACCATTGGCGGTAATTTGGCTTACAATTCATCCGGACCTCGCGCCATTAAATACGGAACACCACGAGAAAATACCTTAGGTTTAAAAGCAGTGACGGGTGATGGTACTACATTAAAAGTCGGTGTTAAAACCACTAAAGGTGTTGTCGGTTATGATTTAACACGTTTGTTAATTGGTTCTGAAGGAACCCTCGCCATTATTACCGAAGCCACATTAAAATTAACACCGTTGCCAGAATCTAAACGCACTCTCGCACTTTATTACCGTGATATTCGAAGCGCTGCGGATGCTGTTTCACGCATCATGGCGCAACCGGTTATACCCTGCGCATTGGAATTTATTGATACGACTGCCATCAACATGATTCGCGAATACAGCGATGTTCCTATTCCACCCGATGTGGGTGCGATGTTGATTCTTGAAGTGGATGGTTGTAAGGAACAACTGGATCATGATGTGAATATGGTATTAAAAGCAGCTAATAATTTATCTTTATTTGAAACACAGGTTGCAAAATCCGCTCAAGAAACACAAGCCATTTGGGCAACACGTAAAGCCTTATCCCCTGCTCTTAAAAAAGTAGCACCGAAAAAAATCAATGAAGATATCGTTGTGCCCGTTGCCAATATCCCTCAATTAACGGAACGTTTAAAACAATTAAGTGAACGCTTTGCTATTCCCATCGTAACGTTTGGTCACATTGGTAATGGCAATCTGCATGTAAACTTGATGTATGATCCTGCCAATGTTTCGCAAAATAATCATGCCCTTCCTTGTTTAGAAGCAGTATTTGATTTAGTAATTGAATTAGAAGGAACCTTATCGGGCGAGCATGGAATTGGATTAGCCAAATTGCCTTATGTTCATAAAGAATTATCACCGCAAGTATTGCATACGATGCGTCATATTAAGCAAGTATTCGACCCTAAGAATATTTTAAATCCAGGTAAAATGTTTAACTGAATAGGAAATGATAATGTCAAATTTTTTGAGTATGTTACAGGAACGTTGGGAATCGTCGCAGTCAATGTTGTGTGTCGGATTAGACCCTGACACCGAACGTTTTCCTGATTTTATTCTTAAACAAGAATGCCCTATTTTTACATTTAACCAAGCCATTATTGATGCTACGCACATGTATGTTTGCGCATTTAAACCGCAAATTGCCCATTACAGCGCATTGGGTGCGGAAGATGAATTGGAAATGACAATTGATTACATCAAAGAGTTTTATCCTGATATTCCTGTTATTTTAGATGCCAAACGTAATGATATCGGTGAAACCGCTGAAAAATATGCGATGGAAGCGTTTGAGCGTTACGGTGCCGATGCAGTTACGGTCAATCCTTATTTAGGTGCTGATAGTTTACAACCATTTATCAATCATAAAGATTATGGTGTTTTTGTGTTGTGTCATACATCGAATGCTGGCGCTGCTGAAATTCAAGGTTTAAATGTTCATGGAAAACCTTTGTATGAACATATTGCAAATATGGCCGTTGGGTTAAATAAACATAAGAATGTTGGATTGGTCGTGGGCGCCACACAAATTGACGCGCTGCGAAAAGTGCGCTCACTCGCGGGCGACATGCCGATTCTGGTTCCTGGTATTGGCGCGCAAGGTGGCGATTTAAATGCGGTGTTGGAAGCGGGTCGAGCTGCTTCTGGCTATGGATTAATTATCAATGCGTCACGCAGTATTTTGTATGCCGGCAAAGGACAGGATTTTGTTAAGGCTGCTGCGCGGGAAGCCGAAAACATAAGGAATGCTACGCGAGTACGCGTGTCATACTGATTTTATAACGTGCGACAATGTTTAATAAATCACGTAAATCTTTTGCCCACCTGATCGCTCACTCACGTTCGCGCTCTGACTCGAGATAAAAGGAATACCGTGCGATAATGAAGCTAAAATATATGGGAATTACTAACTATGAGAAAAGAATACGATTTTTCAAAATCTAAAAAGAGCCCTTATGCAAAAAAATTAAAGAAACAAGTGACCATTCGTCTTGACGAAGAAACAATTAATTATTTTAAAAAGTTGGCAGAGAAACAAGACATTCCTTACCAGAGTTTAATTAATTTATATTTACGTGATTGTGCAAAAAGGCATTTGGATATACAAATTATTTGGGAAAGAGAATCGAGAACGTGAGCGATTGGGGTCAGGCTCATCTGTTCACTCGCTTGCGCGCGCGGTTCTGACGGCAGGCTCAGCGCACGCAATCAGCATACCGCGCATTCCCGCGCGGTATTCCTCTTAAGAAAAGTGAGCGGATGTAGGAAACTTAAACAAGAAACGGTTGTAACATAATATCAATTCCCTTACCCGTGCTGACTACCCATTGAATTAGATCGTTTTCTCTTAGTCTCATCACTCTGACCAACATCGAGTTTAAATTCCTCAACAACAGGTGCAAGAATGGTTGACAACTGTTTTGGTGAGCCTCCATGAATACTCTCTTTATCAGAATCTGATTTTGGATCATCATTACTACCCGCTTCTGCATCATATCCATCTGAAGAATCGTCTTGTTTATCTTCTCCAGAAGTCTCGAAAGTGGCTTCATAGCGCTGCCCACTGTTATTTCTTTTTAGTAAAGAAAGCCCTGAAGGCGGTGTTGTCAAACCTATCGTTTCAGCAATTTTCACAGAAATACTTTTTTCTCCTGTTAGAACTTTTCGCAAATTCTCTTGATACTCTTCTGTACCAACGGGTACGTGACGAGGCGTTCTGGGCGTAACCACTTTACTTCCACTACTATCCCCATTGATAATATGGGTATTAATAGCAGTGGGGCGATGTTTATTTTTGCCACTACCTTTAACTTCTTTGGGTGATGTGGCAGTTGATGTTGCGGCTGATGACCCAGTTTTCGGCTGAGAATGTAAAGAAGTAGCCGTATTTTTTACCGAAACAATAATCTTTTCTTTTACCAAAGAACAACTATAAAAATCAACATATAATACATAACCGCTTAATGGATTATAATGTTTACCCTCCTTTAATGCATCAGTAAGGTTATTTTCAAATGTTGTAAAATCTTTTTTCAAAATTTTAAACTCTAATTCTATACTCTCTGATTCTATATCTTTTTTACTTTCTTTCAAATGCACTAAAAAATCCGCCAACCTTCCCTGTAACGATTTTATAGTTGAAGAAATTTCTTTAGCTATATCTATAATAGAAATGACGCTTCCATCATCCAACATTCTAGATAACTGAACTCCCATTAAATGTAATTTTCTATTATCATTATCTGCCAATGCACTTTGAATATCTTGATACAATGTTTCTAGATTATTGCTAATTTTTGATAAGTCATTTAAATTTTGATTGGTTTTAACTAATGGCATCAATTCGTTTGATAATTTTCTTCCCGTTAACGACAATCTTTTTTCCTTTGTTTGAGTTATTGTTTCGGTTAGAGGCGTAACCTGATTACTTCTTTCCATCCACCAACTGGCCAATGATTTTGCTGCCATATAAACAAATGCAACAACGAGGGTGCCTAAGGCTGCGGTAAATAATGCACCGGCAACAGCACTGGAAATAGTTCCGATATTCATGACAATCTTCACGCTTAAAGCGCTTGCGATATCGACGATAATTCCCCAACCATAATAGGCCGTTAAACCCATTCCAAGGGTGGCAATCCAGCTTAAGACAAACTTAGAGGTTCGGTTTTGAGCGGTGTCTAGGCTAAAGAGGGTTTTGTACCAGGTGCGGAAGATATAAAGAAACGCCGAGGCAAGACCCACTATAAAGCGTAGGGGCGCTAATAAATAACCCCAGTTTCCATAAGTGGCTAATAGGCTTTGATAGGCGTTTAGGTCAAAGGTCTTATAAAAGGCCTGACCGGCGGTGTTGGTTATACCATATTTGTTATAGGTCTGATACATCTTAGATACCTCTACTGCATAATAAATCTTGTTATAAAATTTATTTTAGTTGGCCAGATGAAATATAACAATGGGTGATTTGAGTGACTTTGTGTGAGAGATTGACTATTGTTGAAAAGGAAAGGGAAAGGGGATACCGTGCGGTTACGCACGGTATGCTAATTGTATTGTGTGGTGGTTTTCCCTCACCCTGGCCCTCTCCCGCTCTTCAATATTTAAGTTCTTCAAACTATTGCAGGACGGGAGAGGGAATAAATAAGTTCTCCCCTCTCCCGCAAATTGAACTCGATTTTCAAACTATCGTAAAATTAAGAGAAGGAACTTAAAAGAATTGTCCCCTCTCCCGCGAGTTGGGCTTACTACAAGTAAATAAATGGAACGCGGGAGAGGGCCAGGGTGAGGGAAAACCACCACACAATACAATTAGTATGACACGCGTATTCGCGCGTCATTCCTCTCACGCGGTGTTCCTTTTCACGGCCGCGAGAATACCCCGCAATATATTGACTTCGTTCTGGTCGAGGCGGGCTTTGGCGAATAATCTGATTAAACGTTCACGTAAGCGCCGGGGTTGGGCACGGTTTAAGAACTCAATGTCTTCAAGAGTCTCAAATAAATGATCATAAAACCGTTGAAGTTCCTCTTGGGTGGCAGGTTGTTCGCCACTGCTAATTAACCGCTCTCTAACGTTCGCGGCTCCTTGTACGGTCCCGAGGGAAGCCATCATAATCTCATAACATAATATCTGAACAGCGGCCGCTAAATTCAAGGAACGGCATTCTGAATAGGTGGGGATCTGCACTAAATATTGGCATTGCTGAATTTCATCGAGATGCATGCCGGTCCGTTCGCGGCCAAACACAATGGCAACGGGTTTTTCTGTGGCAGCAGAGAGTACGGTCGAACCCAATTCACGCAGGGGCAATTCCGGCCAACGCAATGAACCTAGCTGACAACTGGTGGCAATCGCTAAACTGCAATCTTCGATGGCTTGAGGTAATGTCTCAACCACACGCGCTTGTTCTAATATATCGGCGGCGCTGGTTGCACGTGCTAATGCTTCAGGGTGTGGAAATGCTTGCGGTGATACGAGTGTTAAATCAGTCATGCCCATGGATTTCATGGCACGTGCTGTCGCACCAATATTGCCAGGATGCGTTGTACCTATTAATACAATACGAATGTTTTTTATCGGTTGAACTTTCATTGATGATATTTTTTAACGATTTCTTCTATTTGCGGAATCAGTTTTAAATTAGCAGCAACCAAATGTCCCGTTTCTAAATAATTTCCACCCGTAACATCTAAGCACAAGCCGCCCGCTTCTTTCACCATCAAACCACCCGCTGCAACATCCCAACTGTTCATGCCAAATTGATAACAAGCATCTAATTTTCCTGCAGCAACATATGCCAAATCCAGTGCGGAAGAACCTGCACGACGAATACTACCGGCGCTATCACGAAGTTCGAGTAATACATCACTGACCGCAGGTGTCAGAATACGTTTACGAAAACTCATGCCTACTAGTGCTTTATTTAATTGGGTTGTTTCTTTCACACGCATGCGATGATCATTTAAATAGGCACCGCTACCTTTACTTGCGGTGAATAAATCATCGCGCACCGGATCGTAAATCAATCCATGTTCTACAATTCCTTTAAACGTTACAGCAATGGCAATACAAAAATGTGGATATCCATGTACAAAATTAGTCGTTCCATCGAGCGGATCAATGATCCATTGGTAATCATCGCCGGGAATCAAGCCACATTCTTCGCCCAAAAAACTATGCGTGGGATAACTTTGCTTTAAACTTTCGATGATGATTTGTTCGGCCTCACAATCTACTTCCGTCACATAATCATTTTGCGCTTTTTGCGATACTTTAACTTTATCCAGTCGATCAAAGCCGCGCATGATGCGACTACCCGCTTTACGCGCCGCCCGTGTAGCAATGGTTAACATTGGGTGCATATTATTATTGTCCTCGCTATGGCATGTTGTCGATAGGGTTTTGTTTGTTTGCATTCGGAACCAGGTCTGTACGTTGCAAGCCTAGCGCTAATGCAATGGCACTAGCAACGTAAATCGACGAATACGTTCCTACAACGATACCAATAAATAAAGCTAATGAAAATCCAAACAGTGTTGTGCCACCGTACACTAACAATGAAATAACAACAATCAATGTGAGAAACGATGTCATTATGGTGCGTGACAATGTTTCATTCAGGGATATGTTAATCACATCAATTGCAGTATCTTTACGTAATTTTTTAAAGTTTTCACGTACACGATCAAAGACTACGATCGTGTCATTCAATGAATAACCAATCACCGCTAAAATAGCTGCCAATGTTGGCAAATCAAATTCAATTTGAAACGCTGAAAATATACCTAATATTAAGATGGGATCGTGCATCAGCGCAATGCCCGCGCCAAGAGCAAACTTCCATTCAAAACGAGCGGCGACATAAATCATCGTACCAATCAGTGCAAATAAAATAGCCAACCCACCCTTTTCCGCCATTTCTTTACCAATTTGCGCACCCATGACATCCACACGCATTAATTCAACTTGAGGATTAGCCGTTTGAACCACCCCTAATAATTTTTGCCCTACTTCTTGTTCGCTCATGGTCGCATTGGGCGTTAGACGTATCATAATATTATGTGTTGAACCAAAGTGTTGAATGACCGCATCGGGAAAACCATTGTCGCTTAATAATTCACGAACATCAGCCACTGTGACGGGTTCAGGATATTCTAATTCCACCAACGTACCACCGGTAAAATCCAAACTCCAATTAATGCCTCGTGTAAACAATGACCCTACTGAAGCTAACACAAATAACAACGACACAGTCATTGCTACCTTGCGTACACGCATAAAATCGATGTTTGTTGTTAATTTAAAAAATTCCATGCTACATACCTATTGATAGTTTCTTTAAGGTTTTTCCACCAAATGCTATATTAACCATCGATCGTGTTACGGTGACTGCGGTAAATACCGATGTCAACAAACCAATGATTAATGTAACCGCAAAGCCTTTAATTGGGCCACTTCCCATCGAAAACAACGCTAATGCTGCAATAAATGTTGTGAGTTGCGCGTCGATGATCGTTGCGAATGCTTTATCAAATCCTGCGGCAATACTGCTTTGTGGCGATTGTCCGTTACGCAATTCTTCACGAATACGTTCAAAAATAAGAACGTTTGCGTCGACCGCCATACCCATGGTTAAAACAATACCGGCAATACCGGGTAATGTTAATGTCGCGCCAATGAGCGATAATATTGCAATAATCAACACAAGGTTAACAAGCAACGCGATATCTGCAATGATTCCAAAACGATGGTAATACACAGCCATGAAAATAAGCACTAACAATAATCCCATTCCCAATGACACTAATCCTTTTTCAATGTTTTCCATACCCAAACTTGGGCCGATAATACGTTCTTGTACAAAATCAATGGGAGCAGGTAATGCGCCTGCTCGCAATAACAACGCTAATGTACGTGCTTCGTCTGCACTTTGCATGTTAGTGATTTGAAAACGATTGCCTAAACGTGATTGAATGGTCGCAACGCTAATTACTTCATAGATTGTCTCACTGACACGTTTAATTTCACCGTTTTGTTCTTTATCATGAAAACGAGTTTCCACAAAAATAGAACCCATACTATTGCCAATGTTGTCGCCAGTTATTTTTGAGAAATAACGTGTGTTTCCACCTAATTGAATAAACACAGCGGGTTTACCATATTCATCAAATCCCGATTGCGCACCAACAATGCTATCGCCGCTGAGTACTACTTGGCGATCAAAAATCCAAGGACGTCCATCACGATCGTAATACATGACCGTTCCTGCTGGCGCACGTTTGTTCACATATTCACCTGGATTATAATCTTTATTAACCATTTGAAATGTCAATGATGCGGTTTTTCCGACAATTTCTTTAGCACGTGCCGTATCTTGTACACCCGGTAATTCCACAACAATACGATCCATTCCTTGACGTTGCACAACAGCCTCTGCAACACCTAATTCATTCACGCGATTACGCAACGTTACCATGCTTTGTTCAACAGCATAATCACGTACTATATTTTTTTCTGCTTCTGTCAGCGTTGTATTGACTGTTAATGAATTTGCATCCGTATTTTGATCGCGCTCTACTTGAAGATTTGGATATTCTTGTTGAATCAACGCAATACCTGCATCTTTTGCTTGCTCATCAACAAACAGTATCCGTAATTGCTGACCCTGTGCGTTGATATTTCGATAACGGATATTTTCTTCACGTAAGCGAGATTTTAAACTTTCAGCAAAACTATCCAAATGTCGCTCTTGCGCTGCAGGCACATCCACTTGCAATAAGAAATGTACGCCACCGCGTAAGTCTAATCCTAACTTCATCGGATTTGCACTGATAATACGTAATCCATGAGGTACGGCTGGCGCCAGATTTAATGCAACAATGTAATCATTTCCCAACTGACGACTCAATAGATCTTTCGCTTTTAATTGCCCATCTGAATTATCAAAACGCAACAGCACATTACCATTCTCTTGTTCGAGAACATAATGAATATCCGCTTGTTGAAGTGTTTGTTCAATACGAGCCAGCGCACCTGCATCCAGTTGCGCTTGCTTTAACGCAGATATTTGTATGGCAGGATCTTCACCAAAGATATTTGGTAATGCATAAATTAAACCCAACACCAACAACACTGCAACCAGCGCATTTTTCCAGAGCGGAAATTTGTTGAGTATCATGTATCTTCCTTAATTAACAAGCTCTTTGATCGTTCCTTTTGGCAACACTTGACTAACAGCCTGACGTTGCACATTGATCTTGGTATTACCATCCACTTCCACGGAAATAAAGTTGTCACGCACAGTTGTGACTTTACCCAATATCCCTGCTACGACTATTTCATCACCCTTTTCGATGGCAGCTACCATGTCGCGGTGCTCTTTCGCACGCTTCGTTTGAGGACGTAAAATGAGCAAGTAAAATATAGCAAAGAAAAAGATTAAGATTGCGATTTCCATGGTTTCCTCGTTAAGTAATAATCACCGGCTATTGTGCCGTTTTTTGGGGGGTTACGCAAGGAGCAATTCCCTTACCCCCTCACCCTAACCCTCTCCCGCGTTCAATTTAGTTACATGGTAGCAAGCCCAACTCGCGGGAGAGGGAACAATAAGGATTTCCCCTTGCATTCAATCCTTTTACATGAACTTTCAAGTCCCCTCTCCCGCCCTACAATAGTTTGAAAAACTCTAATACCGAGGTGCGGGAAGATTCAACTTTCAAGTCCCCTCTCCCGCCCTACAATAGTTTGAAAGACTCTAATACCGAGAAGCGGGAGAGGGTTAGGGTGAGGGTGAGGGAAAACCACTTAGCTCAAAAACATCGCATCTCCATAACTGAAAAACCGGTATTCCTGCGCAATCGCATGGGCATAAGCCTGCCGAATCATCTCCATTCCAGAAAACGCGCTAACTAACATAATAAGCGTTGACTTGGGCAAGTGGAAATTGGTGATCATCGCATCCACCACCTTAAACTTATATCCCGGGTAAATAAAGATATCCGTATCACCACAATAGGGTTGCAACTCACCCGAGCGCGCCGCAGTCTCAAGGCTGCGTACCGTGGTTGTACCCACCGCAATCACACGACCACCCCGCTGCTTCGTTTCACGAACCAATGCACAAACTTCTTCATCCACATCCAACCATTCCGAATGCATCACATGTTCGTGAATATTATCCACGCGTACGGGTTGAAATGTTCCCGCACCGACATGCAATGTCACCGTTGCGGTCGCAATATTTTTATTTTTAATAGCCGTTAACAATGCTTCATCAAAATGTAAACCAGCAGTTGGCGCTGCAACGGCACCGAACTCTTGCGCATACACTGTTTGATAACGTTCGGTATCTAATGTTTCTGAGTGACGCAACATGTACGGCGGTAAAGGCATTTCCCCTTGTTCTTGCATGATATCCAGCCATTCGCGCGGCGCATGCAAACGAAATAAATTTTGTTCGCGTGATTGCAACGTAATTTGTATATTATTTTGCAACATAATCACCGCGCCTGGTTTCAATGTTTTACTCGATTTAACATGCGCCAACGCTGTGTGGGAATCAACTAACCGCTCAATCAACAATTCTATTTTGCCACCGGTGGGTTTATGCCCATACAAACGGGCGGGCATCACTTTGGTGTTGTTAAAAATTAAACAATCATTCGGCTGCAATAATGCAAGAATATCGCTGAATTGCCGATCTATCACAGCACCCGTTTGGCGGTCGCAATGCAACAGCCGGCTTTGCGTACGCTGGGCCAGGGGGTATCGAGCAATCAGATGCTCAGGTAACGGGTAATCAAAGTCAGTTGTTTGCATGGGGGGATTTTAACATAATTGAAGCCGGCAACAGGATTCGAACCCGTGACCCACTGATTACAAATCAGTAGCTCTACCAACTGAGCTATGCCGGCTCTGGGAGAGTGGATATGATAGCAATTTTGGATGATTTAGCAATACCTGATAAAAACATTCAGTTGCGATTTTAAATAATAGCTACTATAATATCCACTATCCTCAATATTTTTCCATAAGAGATACTATTTATGCCGTTATTATTGCTGTCACCTGTGGAAATGGCAACCCTGATTGCGAAGCGGGTCAAAGCTAAGAGGTTGGCGCTTAATTTCAGTCAGCGAAGCTTGGCTGATCGTTCCAACGTCAGCTACGGCGTGATTAAAAAATTTGAACGAACCGGCAAGATTTCTCTCGAATCGTTATTAAAAATTGCCATGACACTCGATGCAATGGATGAATTTGATTTATTGTTTAAACAAAAATCCTTTGAGCAATTCGCTTCTCTTGATGAATTGCTTAAAAACAACACACGAGAGCGGGGCCGCACATGAATGTTTATTACATGCGAGGCAGCGAAAAATGTTTGATGGGACGATTGGCAATCAAAGATCGTCATGTTTATTTTGAATACGATGCCGATTTTTTAAAAACGGGACTCGAATTATCGCCTTTTAAATTGCCTTTAAAAACCGGCGTTGTACGTTGTGACGATCATTCATTTGATGGATTATTCGGCGTTTTTAACGATAGTTTGCCCGACGGATGGGGACGTTTACTTCTTGATCGAAAATTAATTACATTAGGCATTCAACCGGGAACATTATCTCCATTAGATCGTTTAAGTTATGTTGGGAAACATGGGATGGGCGCATTAACGTACGAACCTGAAAAAGGTGAAATTTCCCCTGTTTTACACGATAATTTAGATGACGTTGCCGAAGAAGCGTTTCGATTTTTAAATGATGATGATCAATATGTCGATGATTTACTCGTTATGAACGGTTCATCCGCAGGCGCAAGACCTAAAATTCTCGTCAGTTTTGATGATCATTCGTTTAAAGCCAGTGATACCAATATGGAGCCTCCAACCAATTATTGGCTTATTAAATTTCAATCATCACTTGAATCAAAGGATTGCGGCGCCATTGAATATGCTTATCATTTAATGGCAAAGTCTGCGGGTTTAGATGTTCCGGAAGCAAAGTTATTTCCATCAAAGCAAGGGCCTGGATATTTTGGTGTAAAACGTTTTGATCGGATGAATGGCAAACGCATTCACATGCAAACCATCAGCGGACTTTTGCATTTGGATCATCGCATTCCAAGTTTTGATTATGAAACGTTATTAAAAGTTACCTGGAAATTAACCAAAAATATTCAGGAATGTGAAAAGCAATTTCAAGCGGTTGTGTTTAATGTGTTGGCCCATAACCGAGATGATCATGTTAAAAACTTTTCTTTTATAATGGACACGGAAGGAATTTGGCGGACTTCTCCTGCTTATGATATCACTCATTCGTCAGGGCCTTTTGGGGAACATTGCACAACAATCATGGGGGAAGGCAAATCCCCTCAATCAGGACATTTATTGGCATTGGCTGAGACAGTAGGTATAAGCAAGACCAAAGCTTTGAAGAGTATCAACGAGGTGAAATCTGCGATTTTGGAGTGGAAGCGATTTGCTGATAAGGCGGGAGTATCAAAAAAATCAATTTCTTTGATTGAATCCGTTATTAACCCCTTGAAAAACAACAGAAAATAGGTCAAAAAAGTGTTTCACTTTGGGGATAAATCTGGTATAATAGAAATTAAGTAATTCGATAAACTAATATTCTGCCAAATAGAACAGGTGAGGTTTGAGATGCCAGATAATACCCAATTTGTGATTGTAAAGAATGCACTGAACCGCCTTATACCAACTGATTTTACGAAGAGTATGAAGGGAAAGGATGATGATGTAGATAGCATAGCTGAATCATTGCATCGTATATTAGGTTTTAAGAAGAATAGTATAGATCATCTTATAATGCTAAGAGATTCTATTTACCACCCCTATATCAAAGAATATCTAAAGGCCATTAATAACATAGAAATAAGTGACTCAAGGCCAGCTGATGAAATTAAAGCTGACTTTAGAGAAGTAATCCTAGCCATACTGATGCACCAAAGGGAAGTTCTTGACAGCGAGGTAAGAGGGACCACCCCTCCCCCATTTATTAATCCGCTTGATAAGAAATTTAAGGCTGCAGATGGCACCAAGACTAAAGAGTTTTGTCAAGAGTTTAGACTCTATTTACTTAATGGGTTGGCCGATGATGACTATGAGAAGGTGGAAGCAAAACTTGCAACCTACTTACAGAAATTAGGCTATGATACAAACGAAAAAATAGACAATATAATCAACTTATTACGCAAAATAAAACCCACCGAACGCTACAATATTGTTGACTACATAAATGCTATTAAGGATATAAAGGACGCAGATGATGCAGAAAAAGTGGTTCAGGCTATAGTGGACCACCGCAAGGAACTTGAAAAATCAGATGTTCATATTCCTTTTCAGAACCCCTTAGCACTTTCCCCTAAAACTAAGGCTGCTCCTTCTAAACCTATATCAAGCAGTGCGACAGCTGCATCGACAACTACGACAGCATCGACAGCTACGGCTGCTGCTTCCCCTAAACCTACTACTCAAGCAGAGCAGTGGAGAAAGTTAAATGCGATGGTGGGTTATATACTAACTCATGACCAGAATAATGCACTGCAGGATGAAGATCTCAAGAATATACAGAAACACCAAGACGAAGTGTTTGATAAAAATACGGTGACAACTGAAAACTTGCAAGCAGCAGTGGAATTTCTGGAGAAGTACCGTGACGAGCTCCCCGATGATGAGCTACGTGAGATATTTGATAATACCAAGAAGGGTATTGCACCTGCCTCTAAACCTACATCAAGCAGTGCGACAGCTGCATCGACAACTACGACTGCTGCTTCCTCTAAACCTACATCAAGCAGTGCGACAGCTGCTGCAAATATGAGCGTAGGAAAGGGTGGTGGTGAAAAAGTCGTTAAAATTAAAAAAGATTTGTTTAAAGATCTTCTTTATAAAAAAGATGGTACGACGCCAAAAGCACACCATAGCATAAAGGCTTTAGGTAAAGTTGAATTAAGAGCATCCATCAGTGCCAATGGGCGCTGTACGGGTGTCAGCGTTATTCCCCAGGGGATACCGCTCTCACTTAAAGAAAAAAACAACATTGCAAAAATGGCCGTGGTTGGTTATATCCGTTTAAAGGGCGAAATTTATGGTGAAGCTCTTTTAATTGGCAAACCAATCTCTATTTCTGGTAAAGAT
>CAYUEL010000044.1:0-15251 GCA_964443025.1 uncultured Gammaproteobacteria bacterium
GGGGTTCAAGGCATAAACCTAAACTTGAGCAAACCTTGACGAAATTTTATGAAACACTGATAAATTCTGGATTTTTATCACCGGCCTATTGTGATGTTTGGGTCGCAAGCCGTCAAAAATTATGGGAAGCTCAACGTCATTTGGCACGCTGCATTCAAAAGCGCATGGATGATATTCAAACCGTATTAATGGATATCTCCAAAGCGCACGAAACGGCCTTTTTACATTTATTTCATTCGTTGCCTGACGGCAATGCTAAAACGTGGTTGTTAGAACAACAAAAAATACTTAAAAACATTTTGCTCACTACCTCCATTCAAACCTTTTCGCATACCACGATTGAGTCGTGGGAAGAACGTTACCGTCAGTTTTGGATTGTGTTTTCCCACGATTTAGATCTAAAACGCATGGCATCCTTTTCCTTTTATGGCAATCGAGAAGGGTATGACCACATTCGTAAGAACATGAAAGGCGCCTTGCAACAATTATCCGACAAAGGCGAGATGTTGTTTAAGTTCAGTGAAATCCATCGCGATACACTTATTAACCTACTAGACGAAGCTTGGGAAAATACTTATCGGATGCGAATCACTCATCGTAATATTCATCGCGATATGGAATTTGAAGCCCTCAAAGAAAAGCTTAAAAAATCTCAAAGCGATATTCAAGCCCTGCATCATTTATCTCAAAGTATGCTCATTATTCAATCGCACCATGCGCAAACGAGCCTGGCTCATAACATTCAAGTGTGGCAAAAACCCTCGCGCGCGGCGATGGCAATTTATCATGTAAGACAAGAGGCCATTCGTTTAAATTTATTGCCATCCTTTAACACGCTGCCCTTTGAATCGGTCATCACCCGCATTCAATCCGAAATGGATACGTACTTTGCAAGCTTTTGGTGCTCGAATCGAGCAGAACAAAAAGAGGTGCATGAGGTCATTCAATCAGTGCTTATCGAGCGGGGCAAGCTTTTAAATGATGCCAGTTACACTCAAGAACAGGCGGATAATGCGGTTCTGAAACGCGTGCACGAACAGTATTTGTGCGCCAAAGCTTCCCATGACAACAATCCGTTTACCAAGCTCATGCGCTCTTTGAATTTACATTGGGAAAGTGCGTATGTTAACAGCTGGAAACATTTATTTGAAAAAACAAAAAAAGAAGAAGGATTGAATGATTTTAAACAAGAGCATGAACCGGCCATTCTTATCAAACTCCATACATTATTACTGCAATTTAAAGAAAAAACCCAGCTGTTTGGAAGATTCACCGGTTTTGATGAAAATAAACAGTCGGCGGTGGAATTGATTGAGGTGCTTATTCGTGTCATTAAAGCAAAGGGGTATACACAAGAAACAGTTTCGTTTCTTTTTTCAAAAACACAAGCCACCCTGGAAGAGCTTCGGTTCAAAGAATTTTCACAAGCGTTTAATAGTGTTTACCAAAACCTTAAAGAGCGAGAGCACCTTACCGATTTTGACCCCAAAAGTGATTTAGAGCAAGCGATGGGCCAAGATGTTCAAGAAATACAAGATTTTTATAGACAAGTAAAAGTATTCGCCCATACGCATCAAAGAACATTAAATTTGAAACGAAATTAAATTGGTTATATGCATCTAAGGCTCTCAAGAAGGAATTAGTTTTATTTATTTGACTTAAAGGGTAATATAAAGTAAATAAGAAATTTATCCCCTGAGCTCAAAGGAAATTCGCCATGTGGAAATCCATTCATACCGCCGCAAGTAATACATATCAAGGAATAAAAAGCTTTGTAACTGTACTTAGCGATTTACCACGAGCAATGATAAATGTACTTGACAATCATTCAACACCTTTGCACATAGCGGCAAGTGATGGTCAATTGGATGTTGTGCGCCGGCTGGTAGAAGAGGAAAAAGTATCTCCAAATGTAGAAAATAAATGGAAAATGACCCCTTTGCATCTGGCAGCAGGAGGAGGTCATCTTGAGGTAGTGCGTTATTTGGTGGATAAAAATGTTCCTGTTAATGAACAGAGTTTTCATGGTTTGACTCCATTGCATTTAGCAATACTTTTGGGTCATATTCATGTTGTACGCTATTTCATAGATGAGAAAAACGTTTCCTGCGATGAGAAAATAATGGATGATGGTACGCTCTTGCATCTAGCAGCTATAAGCGGCCAGCTCGCTTGTGTATCCTATTTTGTAGAAGAAAAAGGAATGTCATTAAATGATAAAACGAAGGATGGAAAGACTGTATTTGATTTTGCAAGTGAGTGTGAAGACAAAGCAAAAGGTCAAGTGGTGTTAGCCTATTTAGCCGCAATACGAGCAAAAGGCCATGATAAATCTTTTTATCTTAACACCTTAAAATCAACAGTTGACGAAGTAAAAGGACAATTAGCATCGAATGACAATCATATGCAAGAATTTCGAGATCGACTTTTGCAGACCGTAGAAGAAAAACAATTAGCGCTCAAAAAAGAAGTATCCTTAGATTATCAAAAATTAAGAAAGGAATTAGAGCATGCTGTTCAGCAAGAGCGAGAAGCTCAAAAGAAGAGGATGGATGCACTTCAGCAGGAAATTGAAAAAGTTAAAGCCGAGTTAAAAGATAACCCACAGAGTAAAGAGCTCATTGCAAAACTTAAGGAATTGGAATCTAAACAGACTCCTTTGATAGCAGCTTATGAGGCGCAGCAAGCCAAACTGGCGGAACAAATGTATATATTAACCCAAGAAAGCATGGGGCGATTTTATCGAGTATTGCAGGGAAAATTGCACAGCTTATTTGTAGCTTGTGAAGTAATAGAGTCGGGTTTAGTGGTTCGCAATGAAGTGGGTAAAGCTGAAAAGGTTGTGCATTATTTAATGTTAGCAGGGGAAAATATACCTTTACCCGGAGCACAAATTTTTACGAAGTATTTGGGCCATATTTTAAAGAAAAACACAAGCAAACGCGTGGATGAAAAGCTTCATCATATAGCGGAGCAAACCATCAGCTTTGCTGAAATTGATGCACTAACGGAAGAAGTGGCATGTCGACTTACTCTTATTTACGAAGAGCAGTTATTACAATTAGATGCAGATCGAGCCATCATATTGGCTGAGTCAGCGATGAAGTTAATATTAGCGTATTTATGGGAAGGAGAATATACACAAGAAGAGATGGCTAACCAGCTTGTTCAAAGTGTGGCACGGGTTAAAACTGTGAATGAAAACAGTCAAGGACTGGCTAAGCTTCGTCAAAAATTTAAAGATTTAAGCAATAAATTTCAGGATACCAAACTTACCACAGTATCGAATGAACAATGGACAGCATTTGGAGTTTTTCAACGCTCAGGCGTTGAAGTTAAAACACAAGATTCCTCGCTCTATTACAGTGGCCAGGGTACGCAACCTGAGGTTTATGGCTATCGCCTGGGTTCGCTGCAGGAAGTTCAAATAGCTAAAATGAGCCAAGATAAAGAGCGCGTTTCATCCCGTATACAGGCAAAGAAGATGACAACGAGCGATCAAAAATATTTATATGAAACGTCAAAAACTGCCAAATCTGCGCAAGCAAAAGTAGAGCTTGTAGGAAAGCAAAATGCTCATACTATAAATACTGTCGCAGAAATGGCTGAAGAAATTAGAAGCATGCGATTAGAGTTGGAAAAGTTAAAATCGGAAATAGATCAGCTAAAACAAGAGCGTTCAACTCATAACGCAAGTGCATCATCTAGCGCAAGCCATTTTACCTTGTTACGACAGGCGCCCCATAGCACAAAACAAACCAGTATTGCAAAAAAATCCATGGTTGGCGTGATGACTGAAGGATTAACAATCAGTTTAGATTTAACGAGCATTTCGATAGATAAGCGAGAAAAGGTTAATGCTTTGATGGCAAGTTATTCAGAGCATTGCAAAGAGAAAGATATTTTGCACAACGAGAAAGGTAAAGTTGTTGCATTAACATTACCTACTGCTTCATTGGTAGAAAAATTAGAAGAGAAACTTTCAGAGCTACTTAAAGGTTTGCAAGCATTAAAAAAGATTTAATCATATGTCTTTAGACTGTTTTCAGAAATAGATTTGAGTGTCATCAATTCGTAATTAAAACAAACCACTAAAAAAGAACCTAAATGAAATTAATACATCATAATTTAATTCCCATGACCATTCAAATCTTGCGTGGCATACTTATTCAAGAAATGAATCAAAGCAATATGACCTTTGAAGGGTTGGCTCAAAAAATAGGATTACCTGTCGATGAAATTAAAACACTTATCACACTGCGTTCGCGTTATGTGCACGTACAAACCTTGGTTAAGCTCGCTTCTTATTATCAACTGCATTTGCGTACACTGGAATCCATGATGAACAGTCTATTGGAAATTTCTCCCTTGGCAGTCGTGCGTCTTCCTATTTTTAAGGAGAGTCATTAAAATGAATATTAAAGAAAAATTGAAGGTATTTATAAAGCGGATGAAAGCAATAGTTTCCTTAATCAAGATATTTGTTGTCGACAAATTTAAATGGGTTAAACCTCTTGTGCAGTCAGGAATTAAATCAGAAAAAATACAAACGTTATTATCTAAAACGAAAAAATACTTTCATGGTCTCAAGGAAAAATTTCATCACTTACCTAAGTTTTTAAAAATAGCATTAGTGAGTATGCCCATCGCTGCGATGCTCTTTATAGGGGTTGCTTACCATCAAAGCACCCAATATCAACAACAAAACGCACAAGATACTTTGATGCAGGATTCCCTGGATAGGCTTAACACATTACAATCCGATGTGAATCAACTCATGGACGCGTTTAAAAAATCCAAAGGGTCACAAGAAACATTGGCGGCAACGCTGATGACTTTGCAAGAAAAATTTAACGCTTTGCAATCTCAAGCAGGCACTTTGCCAGACAATGTAAACGATGAACTCAATACCATCTTAAAAGAACTTGAAGCGCTCAAGCAGCTGAACGATGTCGTCGTATTACCTCCAAGCGCTTTACCTTTTGAGGTCATTAGCATCGATTTTTGGAATGGGGTGCCGCTGGTGACTGTTAAAATGAATCATCATACGGAATTGATGGGGTTGATGGAAACAAGAGCAGGATGGCAGTGGGTGGAAATGAACATCCATACAAAAGAATTAACATTTAAAAATAAGCAAGATAAGAGTGTATATGTACAGCTTTAGTTTCCTGGATATTCTGTTGCTTTCTATTATTTTTGCTTATTTGACTTAGATGCTGGACTGGAGTAAAAACAGGATTTATCGGAGAGTCTGAAAGGGATTTGCTTATGCCCATTGATAAACATATTTTAGATAAGTTGCGTCGTAATGATGAGTCACTGAAACAGCTTGATTTACGGAACAAACATTTAGCAGCCACGGATATCCAGCTGCTTTGTGAAGCCTTGAAAGAGAACATGAGTCTTCAAAAGCTTAGTTTGGAAAGAAACAGTTGCGGTAATGAAGGTGCAAAATATTTGGCTGAAGCACTTGCAAAAAACAGGGGTCTTCAAACATTTAATCTTGAAGATAATCTGTTTTTGGGTGACGAGGGGATAAAGTCTTTGGCGGAAGGGCTTTCGAAAAACACGACACTCCGAATACTTGATCTTGGAAACAATCTGTATTTTGGTGTCGAGGGAATAAAGTCTTTGATCTTAGTTCTTGCAAAAAACACGGCTCTTAAAACGCTTAACCTGAGGAAGGGCAACGTCGGTGATGAGGGCATGAAGTATTCGGCAGAAGCGCTTGCAAAAAACACGGCTCTTCAAACGCTTGACCTTGGTGGGAACAATCTCGGTGATGAAAGCATGAAGTTTTTAGCAGGAGGGCTTGCAAAAAACACGGCTCTTCAAACGCTTAACCTTGATGGGAACAATCTCGGCGATGAAAGCATGAAGTTTTTAGCAGAAGCGCTTGCAAAAAACACGGATCTTCAAACGCTTAACCTTGGTGGGAACAAACTTGGTATTGAAGGTATGAAGTATTTGGCAGGAGGGCTTGTAAAAAATACAGGCCTCCAAACGCTTAACCTTGACAGGAACAATCTTGGCGATGAAAGCATGAAGTTTTTAGCAGAAGGCCTTTCTAGAAATACCAACCTTCAAACACTTAACCTTAGGGGTAACAACCTTGGTGCAGAAGGAATGAAGTATTTGGCAGGAGGGCTTGCAAAAAACACGGGCCTCCAAACGCTTGACCTTGATGGGAATAATCTCGGTGATGAAAGCATGAAGTTTTTAGCAGAAGCGCTTGCAAAAAACACGGATCTTCAAACGCTTAACCTTGGTGGGAACAAACTTGGTATTGAAGGTATGAAGTATTTGGCAGGAGGGCTTGTAAAAAATACGGGCCTCCAAACGCTTCATCTTGGTGAGAACAAACTTGGTATCGAGGGTATGCAGTTTTTAGCAGAAGCGCTTTTAACAAATACAAGCCTTCAAATGCTTTATTTTGACGTGAAAAAATTCGGTTACCAAGGTATAAAGTCTAACGAGTTAACGGCGCAGATTGACTGTTACTTACAGCGCAACAAAAAAATAGCTGAAGAACGTAAGCATTTGGCGAACAATAACAACAATCATCATACGCTGCCTCAAGCGAGCGTATCTACACTGCTCATCGTAGAGCCGAAAACTAGTGCTTTTCAACAACCTCAATCCAAAGCTCAATCTCAACCCATCACTCAAACCGTTTACCCATCCAGCAAGCCCATTTCTTCAAATTCAAATGTTCTTGCTAAAAGCACGCCGTTACTTTCTTTACCTTGGGCGCAAGTATTGTATGATTACATGGCCCAAAGTAGTGATGAGCTGACGGTTAAAGCCGGTGATAAAGTTGAGCAATTATCCGAGCAAGACCCTGCCTGGAGCGCAGCGGGGTGGGTATATTGTCAAAAAGGAAATCTTAAGGGATATGTATCAAAATCTTATTTAAAAGCGATGTCAGCGGCGCCCGTTTCTAATTATCATGCAACCACAACAACCTCTTTAAATAACCCAGCTCAAAAAGTACCTCTATTAAATACATTGGCAGCAGCGGTTGAATCCGTGAAAGCGAATACAACGGTAAATGCTAACAACCATTACTTACCTCAAAATGAATTGATAAAAAAAATAGAAGAGCAACAATTAAAGCTTAATCAGGAAACATTCTCGGATTATCAAAAACTGTCCTATGAATTACAGCAGCAAGCTCAAACGCTTAAGCAATCGCAAGAAGCAGAATTAAAAAGTATCCGAGCAGAAATTGAAAAAACAAAAGCAGAATTAAAAAAACATCCTGAACAAGCAGAACTCGAAGCACGAGTGAAGCAATTAGAAGAAAAACAAACACCGTTAGTAGCAGCGTATGAAGCACAAAAAGCATTATCGGCGCAGCAAGCTGGATTGTTGAGCCAAGAAAGCCTAGCGCGGTTTTATCGCGTGCTTCAGGGTAACTTGCATCGCTTGTTTGCAGCTTGCGATGTAATTGATTCAGGGTTGGTAGTTCGCAAAGAAGTAGGCAAAGCAGAAAAAGCGGAGCGTTACATTAATTTAGCCGGAGAAGCCATTCCTTTACCAGGGGCTAGGGCGGTTGGAAAATGTTTAGGGTATATTGTAAAGAAAATAGCGGGCCAACGTGCAGATAAGAAGCTTCATGATATTGCAGATCAAGTGGTGAGCTTCGCTGAAATTGATAAGTTGACCGAAGAAGTAGCCCGTCAATTAGCAGTTATATACGAAGAACAATTATTACAGCTCAGTAGTGAGCAAGCGACTATCTTAGCGGAATCAGCCATGAAGTTAATGCTCGCTTATTTATGGGCAGGGGAGTTTAACGAGGAAACATTGTCCGAACAATTAATTCACAGTGTTGCATGTATTAAAACATCAAGTGAACACAGTCAAGGGTTGATTAAATTACGTAGACAATTTGAAGAGTTAAAAGACAAGTTTCAAGATAAGAATTTAACTACCAAATTGAATGAAAAATGGACGGCCTTTGGAGTTTTTCGTTGCCCGGGGATTGAAGTAAAAATAGAAAAAACCAGTTGTTATTACAGTGGGCAGGGAACACACCCAGATATTTACGGATATCGGCAAGGAAGTCAAGCGGAAGCTGAATCTGCAAAATTAAATAAAACGGCTAATCGTATTGATTTGCGTGTGGGTACGGAGCTTCTTAAAAAACAAGTGGCTCATTTAGCAAATCAATTGGCTGCGTTTTCACCCAACCAGTCGGGTGCTTCAAGTAGTAGCCCTCTATTCCATCAAGCACCGCATGTTACAAAACAAACTACCATGGTGAAAGAATCTGTTGCAGGCGTGATGATTGAAGGATTGGCGCTCAGTTTAGATTTAACAAGTATTCCACAAGATAAACGTGACAGTGTGAACACATTGATGGAAGATTATTCTGAAAATTGCAAAGAAAAAGACATTGCGCGCAATGGTAAGGGGAAAATCGTTGCATTAACGTTACCCACCAATGCCTTAGTGCAAAAGTTAGAAGAAAAATTGTTAGCACTTCTTGATAAAAAACCAGTTACGAAGAATACGCATTAGGTAAATTCAAATCGCTTAGGTGTAATAGTTAAAAACTCTTATGAATCAATTCTGCATTATCGCTTTGCTGCTGTGGTGTTGTGCCACTCCTTTATTGGCCTATGACACCACGCTCATTGAAGAAACCCAATCTCAAACCCTCCTCACCCAAGAATTGGCTTTCCTTGGTCTTACTGAAGAAGATGCTCAAAAATACCATGAGATTATGCAAACCACACCGGCCGGGCAGTGGTATGCAAAGCTCAATGCGGTGGAAGTGTTGGGCATCATGGCACAAACCGAGGATGAGCGGAAACGTTATGCACTGTTAGCGGCCAAAGGTGCCTATGAGCGGGTCGATCGCGAACTCAAATTTATGCACGCGTACAAAGATGCTTACAAAATCCTTTATCCAAACGCTAAAGTCATTGATCGCAAAAAATTGAATACGTCTAATAACCCAAATATCCCGAGAGAGTTATCATGGCAAGAGTAATAATGCTTTTTATTTGTTTAATATTAAGTTTTCCAGCGATGTCTCAAAACGATGTGGAACGTGAAACATTAGCGCGTATTTTAATTGAATTAGATAGATTATCCTACATGAGCGCGATGGCTCATCAAGAACAATCCAATAAATCCCGTGTGCAATTTAATTTTCAAGGATTACATCAAGATATTCATCATATCAAAACGAATATTCAGATGTACCTAGCTGATTTGCCTCATGAGCCGCGTACCCTTACATCGTTGGAAGATGATTATTTAACCATGCAGCGAGTGGATTAATGGAAGAAGCGTTTTACCAAGCGGCGGGGTTTTACATGAGTGATTTAAGCCGCCTTATTCGTGTCGGTTGCGCCATTTTGATTTGCATCTGGTGTACTTGGTTTTGTGCGGCCACCTTGGTGTCGATGGATAACCAAAGCGTTACCACGTCTAAAAATATTTTGTATCGATACTTTGGGGCGGTGCTGGTTACCGTCATGGTTTTATTTACAGTGGGGAGTGAGGGATGAATTACAAACAAATCATAACAGCGTTGATAACCACGGGCTTTACAGCAACAAGCCTAGCCAATATTCCGGTGACGCAACCCAGCCAGGGTGGGCAAAGCGATTTAATTCGTGCGTTTGTTGGGTTTGGTATTGACGCAGGAGAGCCTTTAACTATTGCGCTTGCCATCATTGGTTTGATTGGGTTTAGCGCGGCGATGCTTTATGCCTTTTTCTATGCCAGACGTGAGGGCGATTTCAGTGTGTTTTTAAAAACCGCGGCTTATGGGATTATCACCGTCGTCGTGATGCTCTTCATGGCGGATATGGCCATTGAGATGTTGCAAGGGATGTAATGGTCTTTTATCACATTCAACATGAGGCCGAGTTTTTATTCGGCTGTACGGTGAAAGAACTAATAACATTGGCACTTTTAAGTTTTTTCATGACATTTTTAAGCAGCCTATTTATTCTCAGTTGTTTGTGGGCTATTCCACTCAGTCGCACACTCATTTTAGGATTAGCGCTAGGCATGGTTCTAGGAAGTTTGGTTTGTACGATACTGACTCAATGCTTAAGACACGCCAAGCACCACAAACCGCCTTACCTGTATTTGCAACAATTGCGACTCGGGTGTGAACGCTTTCATCTTATTAAGCCGCGCATTTGTGTCAGAAGCGGTGTGTGGAGTATTTAATTGAGGCTGTACCATGCCATTGCCAATGATGCGCGGCTCATTGCATTTTTGCTTATCAGTCTTGGAGTATTATTGCTCATTACTGTGATGTTATTCGTGTTGACACTTCGGGCTCAAGCCACCCAAAAAGTGTATGTTCCGCCCCAATTAACGATAGGCACCACACTGGAAGTCAATACTCCCAGTGATGAATTTGTGTATGGCTTTACCTATTACATATGGCAAGTCTTGCATCATTGGCCCAACGATGGTGAGGAAAATTTTGATGCGAATATTCACATGCTGCAAGCGTATTTCACGCCGCATTTTTATCAAACACTTAAGAGTGAGGCCGCTCTTTTAAAAGAGAAACGTCAAAGCAGCAGCAGGATACGCCGCTTAACAGGGCTTCATGGCGCACTGTATCAATCGCATTTTGTACAACAAATCGATAACCATACGTGGCTTGTCACGCTTCACATGCAGGTGAGTGAATACGTGAGCGAAAGTCAATTACGCATTAAAGAAGTGGGTTACGAATACCAACTGTATGTCACTTTAGAGGATTTTAACCGCGAAGCCAATCCCTGGGGATTGGTTATCAGCGGTTATGCGAAAACCCCGCATCGTCTGGAAGATAGCTATTAATCATTTTATTGAATAAGGATAATTATGAAGCGCACCATCATTGCATTGCTATTAATGTTAAACCTGAGCGTACAAGCGACACCTTCCCAAAGCGAACATATCCTTTGGGATAAAACACCTATTGTGTTGGAGTTGCCCATTAACCAGGAGCGCTTGATTCATTTCCCACAGACGCTGACATTTTCGTATGACGCAGGAAAACTCAATGAAGAAACCTTGCAAGTCACCAATGTTTCAGGCACGTTGTATTTAAAAGCGCTCAAAGAATTTGAAGTCACCCGTGCGCAAGTGACATTACACGATGGGACAGTGATTTTATTAGATTTAAAAGCACAAGCAGTGGCACCTACCAATAGCTTGCATGTCTTATTGCCATCCCCCAATGAAGTGATTGCGAATAAACCAGAGCATCGTGTGGTGGGTTATGTAGCGCTGATGCGTTATGCCATTCAACAATTGTATGCACCATCGCGTGTTTTGAGTCGACCCGATGGTATTCAACGTATTCCCATGCAAACGGCACGCTTGGTCGCTTTGCATCCACATCCGGATGTGAAAGCGATGCCACTCGCCACTTACAAAGATGCCAATCATTATGTGACGAGCGTACTATTTCGCAATTTAACGGATGACACCATTTTGCTTTACCCCAAAGCCCTGCGAGGGGATTTTAAAGCGGTGGTGTTTTACCCCTCTCAAACATTGAAACCCAAAGGAAACCCTCAAGATAGCACCACGGTTTTCTTGATTACCGACAAACCTTTTGCAATGAGTATTCATTAAATGTCAAAGTACAAACTGATTTTAATCGCAGCTGGCATACTTATGTTTTTATTCGTCCTTCTTTTTAAACGAAGTCATCATGAAAAAGGGCAAGAAGTGTTGGCACAAACGAAATCCACGCAGGGTATCTTGCAAGATTCCGAAATTGAAACACTGCGCGCTTTATCCGCCGATGTGCAAGCGCTCTCAGAGCAAAATCAGCAGTTACAAAAAAGTGTTGAAGTGCAACAATACCAAACACAAGAAAAATTACAAACACTGGAAAAACAATTGCAAGAAGAGAACCGTAAAACAACGGCTGAAAAAGAAAATCCTTCACAACCCCTGTCGCGCTGGATAACGATTGAGGATAAAGGTCCCAGGCAAATCAATACACCAGCACCCTCATCTTCTGAAACAAAGAGTGAGAAAAAAGAAAATCCGATTAAACCCGCCTATACATTGCCCATTGGCACCAAATTATTAAATGCCACGACGTTTGATGTTCTTATTGGGCGTATTCCCATCAAAGGAAAAGTGGTTGACCCTTATCCTTTTTCCGTGATTTTGTCAGGCACTAATTTAGCGGCTAACGGTCATCGTATTCCTGGCATTAAACAAGCGATCGCAACAGGTACAGTGGTGGGGGACTTTAATTTAACCTGTGCCAGAGCCGATATTTACACCTTCACCTTTGTGTTTGATGATGGCACCATTTCACAAACCGAGGGTAAAAAATTAGGATATTTAACGAATAATAAAGGGGCGGGTTGCATTGCAGGCACTTTTGTGTCCGATGCACTGAAATACATCGCAGGACACATTGCGATGAGTAGCGCGCAAGGCGCAGCCAGCGCGTTATCCGAATCACAAGTCACCCAAACATCGAGTGGGTATCAAAACGAGTCTTTTATTTCAGGCTCAACCGGTAAATTCATGTTAGGTGAAGGAGTAAATGCCGGCATGAATGAATCGAAAAAATGGCTCAATGACCGATTAGAATCGAGCTTCGATGCCATTGTTGTACCGCAAGGGCAAACAGTTCATATCACGTTAACGGATACCATTTTAATTGATTACAATCCACAAGGGAGAAAAGTAAACCATGACTATTCAACGGCATCATTGCATTATCCTTTGGATTAGCGCATTCCTCATAGGATGTGCCAGTTCCAAACAACACAAGGCACTGGATAATGACGGCCCCACGACAGAGCAAATTTACCAGGCTGTGATGGGTGACATAGCCGATGAGGATATGCAAACATTGAGCGGTTTGCAATATTCGCACACCCATGCTCCTTATATTTCCATTGAACAAGACTATGCGCATCCGCGTTTATATAACCCTGATATTACGTTACACGTTTACCCTCACATGGCGAGCATTGATAGTGCACCCATTCCAGCGTATACAACTGTTTTTCCTTTGTATGATAAGACGATATATGCGATGCCAGGAGAGCCGGTGGAATAGAATGAATTAAAAAGCTTTACTGGATTGATAAAGATAAGTTATTTGACAGCAGTGCAAGATAGGGGAAAATGGCAAACATATCTTAATATAAATGGCGGAAGGGAGTTTGATGATGGATGGTGCTTCAAGTTCAACAGATAAACTGCTGGTTAAAGTTTGGGAAGGTGGTAGCTCCCCATCAAGTACAGATTTGCTGCATATGACTTTCCCCGTGCAATATAACCTTAAAGAAGAGCTTCAAGCGACTACAATCAATTTAGGCTCCTCAGAACACAGTAAAATTGACAAGTTTATAATATTATCAAGTGGGTTGATTCTTTGCGGTTATTCTGATGGGCAAATTAAATGGGTAGATATAGCTAGCGGAAAAGTTATAGATAGTAAAAAGGGTCATGAAGGTTATGTGGGCGCAATAGTAGAAGTAAATAGTGATCTATTTGCAACTGCCGGATCTGACGGTGTTATTAAATTTTGGAACTCAGCTACAGGAGCGGAAGTTAGCATTATCCCAGATGCACATCAAAAACCAATTCATTCTTTAGTAATACATAAAAATCGACTGGTCAGTGCTTCACTTGATGGAACTGTTAAAGTATGGAGTCTTGAAAAAGATCATAATTTATTAATGAGTTTTTTTGAAAGAGGAGCAGGGTGTATATTGGAGTTATTGATATTACCCAACCAAATTCTTGCGGGCATAGGAACGCAAGGCATTAAATTCTGGAATCTTGATACGGGTAAGGCGATTAAAATTATAAAGGGTTACACTAATTTAACATCTTTCCTAGCGCTCCCTAATGGACTGCTGGCATGTGCAACAATGGGGGGATCTGTACAATTAATTGATATCGCTACAGGTAAAACAGTAATGGCATTTACAGGGCATCAGCATTGGGCAAGCCAAGTGCTTAGGCTACACAATAATTGGCTTGTCAGTCGCTCTTCGGATGGAACCATTCGCTTTTGGAATTTATCAATGGACATAAAAGTATTTTTTTGTAGTTTGGAGCACGATGCAAGGTGGATGGATCTATTACCCGATGGCCGTCTTATTACCGCAAGTCGAGATGGAGGAACATTACACTGTTGGGATATTTGTGAATACAGCCCGCAAGTAGGTTCTACAACAGAAGAGCGAACTGAATATCTATCAAAGCATCCATTAATGCTATTGGCGCAAAACAAATTACGACCCTCGCAAGTCTCGAAATTACTTCCGTCAAATTTAAAAGAAATTGATGTATCTCAATCATTAATTAATGATGAATTATTGGAGGCTATTACCAAGAAGTGCCCAGATGTAGAAGTAAATTGCACAGGATCTGCTTGGCTTACGCTAAGCCAAGGGGAGGAATTAACTCAAGCTTGCCATTCTCCTATATCCCAACCCAATAGACCAAATCCACCTGCAAATCCTGGCAGGAAATGTACTATTTCATGATTGATGATCTATGAATGTGCCTAACATCTAACAAGTTTAATTGACGATTATAAAACAAAAATGTTTCAATCTCTTTTTAAAAACGCATTCAGCGCACCAAAGCATTCTGCGCGCATTCACGACCTTAAAAAAGGCTATCAAAATCAGCCACGCTTTAGCGGTTATTTGCCTTATTTAGGGTTTGATTCAAAGCATCAAGTGTATGTTTTAGAAGATGGATTCAGTGTCGCGAGCATCTTTGACATTCAACCACTGCCCATGCTCACGCAAAATGAATCACAAACCCAGGCCGTGATGGAGAAGATGATACGGCTTTTAAAAACGACTTTAAGCTTTGATGTCGCCAGTCCGTATCACATTCAATGTTATGTATTTGATGATAATGATATGTCAGGGTATTTAAAACGATTAGAAGATTCAATTGAATCGGATATACGTGAAACTCCTTACACACAAGACTACTTAACGATGATGCGAGAACACATGAACTGGGCGACTCGCCCCGAAGGTGTGTTTTTTGATGAGATGGTCACACAAAGTACCTTTCGGGCGAAACACCGTGTGGTGCGCATGGTCATTTACCGTCGTTTGAGTGTTCAATCCAAAACTAAAAAAGGGCGTACGCATATACAAACGCATAATGCTGAAATGAATAAACTGAAACAACAGCTCGAAGCCAATGGTGTTAAAGCCAACCTTGTTTCAGCTGAAACCTTTTTGCATTGGATGCGTCGCTGGTTCAGT
>CAYUEL010000045.1:0-14851 GCA_964443025.1 uncultured Gammaproteobacteria bacterium
TCTCTGACTCTTGATTAAGAACATTTTTTCGATGCATTAAAATAGCAGGGTTGCATAGTCGATGTAGCATCGATGCCTGACAAAGCGCAATGCATTCAACGTCACACCTATTCAAATATTAAGCAAGAAATAAGCCATATTGCATTGGAAATAAAGGCATGTTTGGATAAAGATCCTCATCCAGATTTACCTTATGGTGTTGTAGTTCCGCAATTAAGTGAACATTGGCGCTTAATTAATGATATATTCACCGATGTTTTTTCACCCTACGATAGAGTTCCTGTTGGCGAAAAATCCGAATTACCTTTTAATATATCTGCAGGAAATCCATTGTACGATGTGAACATTATCCATTCCATATGGATATTGCTTGATATATTAACCAGCGACCCAAGTGTTCAAACATGGACACAATTATGCCGATCGCCATTCATCGAGGGTGGAATGACAGAAATGGCAACACGTTCGCAATGGGAATTCACATTACGAAAACCACAAACGTTGTATCTTGATTGGAATTGGGTTTTAGAGCGTAAAGATATCCCTGAAATATTGAAAAAATGTTTAGATGGCGCGTTTACGATGTTAAATAATAAACCTCATCAAGAAAAACCTAGCGTTTGGCATTCATGGTTGCTCGAGTATTTGAAACAATGGGGTTGGCCAGGCGAACGTAATTTAAATAGCGAAGAATATCAAGCAGTGATGCATTTTTATCGATTGCTAAACGAGTTACCCAGCATGGATTTAATCATGCAAAAGGTTGATATTAAAACCGTGATATCGCAATTAAAAACACAAGCATTGGCGCGTATGTTTCAACCTGAATCAGAAGATAAGCCGATACAAGTATTGGGCATGCTAGAAGCAGCAGGACAACAATTTAATCAACTTTGGATAACAGGCATGTCATTTGATATCTGGCCACAACGACCGAATCCAAATCCATTTATTCCAACGCATATACAAGTGTCTGAAAACATGCCACATGCCAATGCGCAACGTGAATACGATTATGCGCAAGCATTATTAAATCGTTTAGTTACCGCAAGTAATACCTTGCATTTCAGTTATTCAAAATATGATTTAAATGGAGATAGTGCGCGGTTACCTAGTCCGTTAATTCAAGATTACCCTGAAAAAGATGTGTCCACTATTTCAAGCGAAATAAATTTATTGAATGCTTTAATGGGAACACAAAAAATTACTCCGTTACCTGAAACCAACGGAATTGAATTAGTAGAGGGTAATGTTAAAGGTGGATCTGGAATATTTAAGTCTCAAGCCGCATGCCCATTTCAGGCCTATGCAAAATACCGTTTGAATGCGACAACGCCCGAATTACCAGTATTAGGAATTTCAGCGATTACCAAAGGAAATGTGTTACATAAAACATTGGAAACATTGTGGGGTTTCATTAAAGATCAGGATAAATTATTAACCTATGATGCAGAAGAATTAACGGCATTAGCCGCGGATTATTTGGATCAGGTGTTGCGACAAGTTAATCCTACATTACCCATTCAGCAACAACGACTTGAAAAACGTCGTGCATTACCTTTAATCGTAAAATGGTTGATGCTTGAAAAAACACGCCCTTCATTTAAAATTCATGCGTTAGAAAAAGCGATGCAAGTCAATGTAAACGGAATCTCATTAAATGTTCGCCAAGATCGTGTGGATGAATTATCCGATGGAAGTTATTTATTAATTGATTACAAATCAGGTGAGGTGAAATCAAAGGATTGGTTAGGCGAACGTCCAGACGAACCTCAATTGCCTTTGTATGCGACGTTAATGGAAACACCACCCTCGGGAATTGCATTTGGTATGTTGCAATGTAAAGAAGTCGATTTGATTAGTTTGGATGAAAGTAACACGGATTGGCAAAAGCAATTACAGGATTGGCGTCAGTCAATAGAAACGTTGGCCTTGGAATTTTCTAGAGGTCGCGCTGATCTTGATCCAAAACACGGCGATCAAACATGCCAACGTTGCGATTTGCAATTATTCTGTCGGATTGATGAATATGAATATACATGATCAACAAGCACGAATAGAGGCGCTTCATCCAGCGCAATCATTTATTGTTCAAGCACCTGCAGGCTCAGGGAAAACGGAATTATTAACACAACGTATTTTAAGTTTACTTGCCAATGCTGTGCATCAACCCGAAGAAGTGTTGGCTATTACGTTTACCCGAAAAGCTGCCGAAGAAATGCGTTTACGTGTGATGGAATCATTGCAATTGGGAACGCAATCCATACAACCTGAAACAGAACATAAAAAATCCACCTGGACATTGGCAAGAAAAGTATTATTAAAAAATGAAACGATGGGCTGGAATTTATTGCTTAATCCACAACGTTTACAGATCATGACGATTGATGCATTTTGCGCGAGCATCGCAAAACAAATGCCAGTACTATCACGCATGGGCGCTTTGCCTAAGGTATCAAATCAACCCTATGTGTTATATCAAAAATCAGCAGAAAAAACGATATCTTATTTATTGGAACAAGATGACGATAACATTGAAACATTATTATTGCATTTGGACAATCGTCAAGATAGGGTAAAAAATGAAATTGCGAACATGCTTCAATACCGTGAACAATGGTTGGGATTAATTATTAATCAAGATCATGATAATTTACGTGAATTTTTAGAGAATACCATTAGAGGCATGATTCATCAAAACTTGCAGGATGTGTCGGATACATTCCCCTATGAATTGTGGCATGATTTAAAAACTTTAATAAGGTCTGCCGTTAATCATATAGATAGCCCGGAACTTGAAAATATCTTAAGATGGGATGGGTGTGAAACGCATCCAGAAGCACTTCCAGAATGGAAGGCATTGGTTGAATGGATATTAACACGGGAAGGAACCGTGCGAAAACGTGTTGATAAAAACATGGGATTCCCAGGCGACAAAGAGAAAATGAAAGAATGGTTATTTCGTTTAAGCGAACAGCCATTGCTCGTTGAATACTTACAACACATACGAGTATTGCCACAACCTTATTACACGGAAAATCAATGGCAAGTGTTACAATCCTTATTTAAAATATTGCCCATTGCAAGTGCACAATTACTGTTAGAGTTTCAGCAGCAACGTTGCATTGATTTTAGTGAGGTGGCGCAATCCGCTTTGTTTGCTTTAAAGAGCCAGGATGACCCGAGTGATTTATTATTAAAACTGGACAATCAAATCAATCACATTCTTGTGGATGAGTTTCAAGACACTTCTATTTTACAATTTCAATTACTTGAGAAGCTTGTTTCTGGTTGGGAAGAAAACGACGGAAGAACATTATTTTTAGTGGGTGATCCCATGCAATCCATTTATCGTTTTCGTCAAGCACAGGTTGGATTATTTTTGCGTGCGCAACAAGAAGGCATTGGATCGATCAAACTAATCAATCTGAGCTTGCAAATGAATTTCCGCTCACGCGCTGGTTTAATACATTGGTTTAACCAGCATGCGCCACGTTGTTTTTCAGAAAACAGTGACATGACATTAGGCGCAATTACCTATTCACCTTCAAAAGCATTAGAACAACATGATAATACGCGGTGCGTGCATGCTTATGCATCGAAGGATTCAAAGCAGCAAGCACTTCAACTGATCGATACATTAAAAGTGTTGGAAAGTAATCAGGATATTCAATCCATTGCTATTTTAGTTCGGGCAAGGAATCATCTTGTCGAGATTACGGCAGCATTGGCACAAGAGGGGATTCCTTATCAAGCCATTGAGCTTGAGTCATTGCATCAACGTCCCGTGATACAGCATTTGTTGGCATTGACACGTGCATTTATTAGCTTAAACGATACTATTGCTTGGTTGGCTGTGTTGCGAGGCCCTTTTTGCGGATTGTCTTTGGAGGATATTACACTATTGCGAGAAAGCAAAAAAGATAAAACAGTTTATCAAAATATCATGAATCACAATAATAATTTAAGCGCGGATGGGATTAATATATTAAATAGAATAAGTCCGGTTTTTCGACATTATATGCTGGAAAAGCACCGCATGAGCCTTTCAAACACCCTTAAAAGTTTATGGATTGCGTTGGGTGGACCGGCATATCTATCCGATGAGCAAACATTGCATGATGCGCAAGCATTTTTTGATTTACTGGCAAGTTGTGAACAGGGTGGAACATTGGAAGATGAATCTGCATTTATGCAACAATTGGAAAAAACATTTAGCCAGCCGATTAATGGCAGCAGCAAAATACAAGTGATGACAATTCATCGCGCTAAAGGTTTGGAATTTGATGCCGTATTCATTCCTGGGTTAGAGCGTCGAACCTCTGCCAGCGATAAGCCTTTGTTGCTTTGGGATGATCTATTGTTTGCGCCCATTCATGCGACGCAAAATCAAGATGAACCTATCTATGATTATCTATGGCATATTCAAAAACGAAAAGGACACTATGAATTAGGACGTTTATTGTATGTTGCCCTCACGCGTGCCAGAAATCAATTGCATTTATTTGCTTGCATCGATGATGAGAAATCCGAACCTACAAAAGGAAGCTTTTTATCCTTGTTATGGACAGGTTTAGAATCTGAATTTGTGTCAAATATAAATGAAACACCTTATGTAACATCCGATCAATCTAAACCCTTAATGCGTTTAGATCCCAATTGGAAGTGGCCCCATGATTTTCCCGCATTGCAATTATTGAGTGAAATAGATACAACGAAAGGAAATCATGTTTCTATGGATATGTGTAGTTCTAAACGATTACGTGAAAAAGCCCTAGGAACCGTATTGCACAGCGCGTTGCATCATCAGCATGGCAATGAAACAATGTGGAGAATGCATCTATTGGAGTTAGGTATTCATGATGATATAGACGAGGCAGTGGGTATTATTAAACAAGGATTTCAAAAGTCTAAATCGGATAAACGTGGCCAATGGATTTTAAATCAAACAGAAGAAAATTCTGAATATGCTATTTTAGCGCGGCATAAAGATGAATTTGCTAGTATCATTATTGATAAAACTTTCGTAGATGAGCAGGGGGTTCGTTGGATTATCGATTATAAAACCAGCCAGCCTGGCGATATGCCGCTAGAACAATTTTATGAACGTGCCCATGAGCAACATGCCGAGCAACTCGAACGCTACGCTGCGATATTGGCGCAGCAAGAGGAACGCCCGATTAAACTGGGGTTATATTTTCCGTTGTTTTCAGGTTGGTATGAGTGGGAGTTTTGTGAAAGGAATGCCGTGTGAATACACACGGCATGCTGACTATATTGCGCTGAGTCTGTAATCAGAACCGCGTACTCTTCGTCATCCCCGCGAAGGCGGGGATCCAGTGTGACAATTATGTTATACTATCCCAATGCCAAAAAAACTACCTCACAAATTAGTCGTCAGTATTTCATCGAGAGCGCTCTTTGACCTCGATGAAAGCCATCAAGTTTACGAACAAGAGGGTATTGAAGCCTATTCCAGCTATCAAATTCAGCACGAAAACGAGCCATTAAAACCCGGTTCCGCTTTTCGCATGATCAAAAAATTATTGGCATTGAATCAAGATCACGAACAACCCTTAGTCGAAATTATTTTATTGTCCCGTAATAGCGCAGATACTGGGTTGCGTATCTTTAATTCGATTCAACATTATGATCTCAAAATGACCCGTGCGGTATTCACCAGCGGCCGTTCACCCTTCGATTATGTTCAAGCATTCAATACACATCTATTTTTATCGGCCGATCCTGCGGACGTACGTAAAGCATTAGATGTAAAACTTGCTGCCGCTGCGATTTTACCGAGTATTACTCAAACGAATGAACATCCTGAATTACGGATTGCCTTTGATGGTGATGCCGTGATATTTTCCGATGAATCGGAACGTATTTATCAAGAACAAAGTTTAGAAGCCTTTAATGCCAATGAAATCAAAGAAGCGCAAAAGCCTTTAAGTGCCGGACCTTTTAAGAATTTCTTAGAAACATTGAGCGCTATTCACCAGCTCTATCCAGCAGAAAAATCACCCATTCGTACGGCATTGGTTACAGCGCGATCGGCTCCTGCACATGAGCGTGTAATTCGCACATTACGTGCATGGGACATTCGCATCGACGAAGCTTTATTTTTGGGTGGATTAGATAAAGGTGAATTCTTACGTGCTTTTGGCGCCGATATTTTCTTTGATGATCAACAAGCCCATTGCGACTCAGCGCGTGCGCATGTCGCAACCGGGCATGTGCCGCATGGAATTACATTGTTACATTCGAAGTGAAAGTGAAGAAGTTGTCTCAAAATCTTTTTCCAACTCATTTACCCAATCAGGCAAGGGCATGGGTGCCGCTGAATTTTTATACTGGCCGAGTAAAGTAATGCTCATAACGACAAACGTACCCAATAGGAGATAACCGCTTTGAGTAATGCGGTTTTCATTTTCTTGCGCTTTGTTTGCTTCTTGTTCTAATTGATTAAGATCAATATGAGCTACTTTTGCTATTGCAAAAAGACGGTTAAAACCTTTATCAAATGCCTTGGATTTTTCTTCCGTGAATGGCCTTGGGTATTTATTCAAATCCTGCAAATGTTTTATAAAATGATGACGGTAATTATAATACATACGATTACCTATGTAGGTGGGTACAAATAAAACAGCCACAAAGCCTGTAAAAGCGGCTGCTGTCCATGGGTTTTGAGCCACTTGATGTAGTGCGCGTTTGCAATAACCAATGATTTCTTGTAAAAGAGATGGCATGGTATTGTATTCATCTTTTAAATTACCTGTATTGAGTTTTAACCAATAGATATCATCGCTGGTTAAATAATCTTTTGACTTTTCCCAGGTGGTTAAAATAGCGGCTAATAATGCTTGTTTACTTGGGTAGCTGTTAGAATCTTTTATGTTATTGTAGGTTGTTTGAGTGCCTTTAATGAGTTTTTTTGTTAAGGCTCTTTTTTGTGCGTTGCATGTTAAAAATAACTTATCATCATTAATAAAACTAAAAAGCTTGGAGAGTTGCGGTTGGATTTCTTTAGGGTATACAAAGCTTCCTGGTTCTTGTTGATAAAATACCGGGTTTTCACAAGCGATATTTAAAATTTCACGACCTATTTGGCGTAGGGGCATTCCATCGGTTTTATTTCCTAGCCATGAGTTGTTATTGTGAGTGCGTCGTAACAAATTTAAGGTTTGTAAAACTTCATCCACGGGAATATTTTTAAAAGCGTCTTGAATCGTTGCTGGGTTATACAATTGCTTAGCGAGATTTTTACATGTTTCTTTCTGCGCATCTGTTTCTGCTTTTTCGCAGAGTTCTTTGAGTAGCGCAAGCTTGGAGACATATTGCGTCATTTGTCGATAATTATTTTGCAAATTTGAATCGGTAGGAAGATAAGATCGTCTTTGAAAAACCGTCGCGTATTCTCCATCTAAAAGCACGTTAAGCGTATTATTGCTAGATTGAGTATTTGAAGAAGTCAGAGGGCTCTGAAGGTCGTGAAAATTGAGTTCATCCCTCACCTCTTCTCTAACAACCTCTTCGATTAACTCCGCAAATGTTCGTCTCATGTTTGCCCCTTATCTGGTTTGTGAGGCCTATTCTAGCATACTGACTCTAAAATAATATTATCTTATATAAATCAAGCGATTAAGGGTTTCCTTTAGCCTATTTAACCTATATGGAAGGGTTGACATTTTTTATTCCTTACCCTAAAATAAGAATATAGTATTTTAGTAAGGAATAATATGAGCACCTCAACAGTGACAAGCAAAGGCCAAATTACGATCCCCATCGAAATTCGGAACGCGCTTAATATTCATGCGGGCGATATCCTTGAGTTTCTTATTGAGCAGGATGGTAAAATAAAACTATTTGCTCAAACAAGAGATGTGCAAGAACTTAAAAAATTATTACCCAAACCTAAACAAAAACTTTCTATAGAAGACATGAATACTATCATTGCAAAAAAAGGTGGGAGTGTTGAATAATGAATGGAGTAGACACCAATGTGCTGGTTCGATATTTGGTGCAAGATGATAAGGCTCAAACCCAGAGAGCGGCGCATTTTTTAGAAAATGAATGTACTCAAAAATCGCCCGCGTTTATTACTGGAATTGTCTTGTGTGAGTTGGTGTGGGTGCTTGAAGCGGGGTATCATTATTCTCGCTCGCAAATCGCAACGGTTATTGAACATATTCTAAGAACTCGCCAGTTTCATATTCATGAACCTGATATTTTGTGGAGAGCGTTGAAAGGTTATCAAGAAACCAATGTCGATTTTTCAGATCACTACATCATTCAATTGAACCGTGAACAGGGTTGCGCGAACACAATGACGTTTGATAAAAAAGCGGGGAAACTGCCCCATGCTTGTTTATTGTGACATAAGATTTAACTAATCATACCCCTTGGGTATTTTATCCCTAAGCCCTTGTTACAAATTTTCACACTTTACCCATTGCAAAAAGTAAGTGACCTCGATACACTGGGGCCTATTAAGTTGTTTCCCAAACAGTGTTGTATAAGGGAAGAAAAAGAAGTAGTTAAAAGGAGGTTGATGATGGGCGGTACTGTAGCTGCGGTTATTAATGAGCTAAAAGAACTTAACAAAGACAACATAAAAACCCGGTTTGAATTATTACAAGCATTCTTGAAATTATTTAGTACTTTACCTATTGAACAGTCTTCTACAGAAGATCTTATTTCTACGCTAAAATTCCCAAAAGACTTTTTTGATCGTTTAACCAAAATTATTCGTGATCATAAATCCAGATGCAAAGAAATTGGGGGAATTGTAAGGTTATGGGCTAACTCTTCTCCCGAAACCCATGCGCAGGTTGATGAAATTTATAAACATTTGTTACGCTTGCAATTTGAGGGGAGTTATAGAAAAGCTTTAAAATCTGCAGGGCCAAACAAAGCTGCTATCGAAGACGATTATAGAAAAAATATTAAAAATTTACCTGCAATACCCAAAACTCGTACGGAATGGGAAACGCTTTTAGTCAATGCTTGCATTAATATCCCACCAACCTGCCAAAGCCATAAAGAGCTTCAAGCGCTTTACAATGAGTGTAACGCGGTCAGCGAAAAAGCTGATCAGCAAGCGCGAGCCTATCGCCCTGAGGCTGCCGCCACAAGTGTAGCAGCTTGTGAGATATTGAAAGCATTTAGTGAAGGTACTAATGACTTTGCAACAAAAGTTACTATTGAGAAAGACAAGGAAACAGCACGAGAGATAGAGAAGATTCATGAGGAAAATAAAAATAATAATCAGAACGAAGAATTAAATGAAGAGCTATTAAGAGTGGAGATTTGTGATTTTTTAGGCGTTTCACAGACACAACTTTTAATGGTATTGTGCCATATGTATGTGGCACCTAAGCCCGACTATCTAAAGTTGAAAGGGGAAGATATATTTTTTGATGTAAACAATAAAGAACCCCGTTACAGAAAAATTTTGTTGAATGCCATCGCTCAAATTTGTGAAGGGAAAACGACTGTTAAAAATATAGTAGAGGGTATTGAGCAGAAGGTTGAGACATCTTCAGAGCTCAAAACAACCAATAAAAATATTATTGATGCAATAATAATACTTAAGAAACAAGGGCGGCTTAATATGGCTGAGCCTTTACCTGTTGTACCCGCAAAGCACGTTAAATCACGAAATGAATCTGTGAAGTTGTTATTGCGTACTTTTTTGAACGTCCATCCCAATGAAGAGTTAATGAAGCTTCAAAGAACGGTTGAGATGCCCGTGGGTGAGAACGGCAGCTCCAGCAATTTGAATACATCAACGAGTACTGTAACCCTAGCTACGGGTGTGGACGGTGTTATTGACAACTTGCAACATCTTGATTCTAACAATATAAAAACACGGTTAGAATTATTACAGGTGTTCTTAAAATTATTTAATATGTTAGCTGTTAAAGAATCTTCTTCTGGGGAAGAGCATAATTCAGGGCTGGAATTTCCGCAGGATTTTTTTGATCGTTTAGATAAGATTGTTAGTGCACATAACTCCAAATCCTTGAGTGGTTCTCTCGAAACTTCCGCACAGATTGAAGAACTTAATCAGCATTTATCAAGCAGAAAAAATAACAACTCTGGTGAGACTTCTGAATCTCGTGCGCAATGGGAAAAGCTTTTGACAAGTGCTTTAATTAAAATACCGCCGGCTTGTCAAAGCCATCAAGATCTTAAACAGCTTTACATTGAATGCAGTGCCATAAGTAAAAGAGCCGAATTGCAAGCGCGAACGTACCGTCCCAATGCTGAAGATGCTCATGAAACATTGCAGGCATTTAGCAAAGGTGGTGAAAGTTTTGTGGAAGAAATTGCAAAGAGGAGCGAGAAAGAAAAGCAAGCTAAGCTTGCGGATGTTATGAAACAATATCAGATTCACCTTCAGCATGGCGAGAAGGAAGACGATGTTAATAGCAATTTAGGCACCATGAATGGCACAATGAGATCAGCGGGCAGTAAAGCAACCTATTTAACTACGTCCAAGAAAAAAGAGCTTTATTTAAATGAAGAGATGTTAAGGCTGTTTGTTTCTGATTTTTGGGGTGTTTCTATCACGTCACTTTTTATGATGTTGTGCCATATGTATGTGGCGCCTAAACCGGATTATTTAAATTTGATTGGTGGAGACGCATCGTCTGAGATGAATGATGCAAAATTAAGAATGCCCTTGTATACAGCGACGAATGGTCATAAAGTTAATGAAGAAGAGCTGCGCTACAAAAAGATTTTGCTTGATGCCATATATCAGATTTGCGAAGAGGCGGGCACTTTAGAAGCAATAGTTGTAAAGCTTGAAAAACAAGTAGCTTCGACGCCAGATGCAATACGTTCAAGTATTACCAATAAAAATATTATTGATGCCCTAGAGTTACTCAAGAAAAAAGGGCTTCTCAATATGCGTGAGCCTTTACCTCTAGCGCCACAGGAAGGAGCTAGCGTTTATCAGGGTTACATTAAAACGCGCAATGTATTAGTAAGTCGACTATTGCTGTCCTTTTTAATGGCGCATCCGGATGATGAATTGGAAAAGCTTCAACAAAGTATCGAAGCCAATGCAAAAGCGGTCAAGAAAGCAAAGTAATGAAGCTTATCTGACCTATATGTAAATTTATGTTTGCAAAGTGGTAAAAGGATGTTTAGTATTAGTAAAGTATCAACGGAGGATTAAGTTATGCCAAGGTCTTTTGTGATTCGGGAACAGTTAGCAGGGAATGAGAATTTTGACGTTCGCAATACCGCCAAACGTTGGCTAGGAGCCTCAGAAGGAACAACAGGCGAGGAACAATATTCAGAAGATGATGTTGTCAGCGTAACCAAGTCTCGATTGGAACAAGGGTCCCTCCCTGAAAATGTGAATTTAACAGAAGATGAAGTACGAGAACTGCTTTTAAAACTTGTCGCCTACTCTCCCAAGGTCGCGAAAGAAGTATTAAAAACAGCTACTAAATCAGCAGATACGACAAAAGTAAATGAGTCAATAGACGATCAAAAACCTCTACCATTCAAAGCAGATAATAATTTTATCGCGCAAGTGGCTTTAGAAGAAAAGCCAAAGCAAGAAGCGGAAGAAGTAGCTTTAGATAAGGCGAAAAAAGAACAAGCCATGAATTGGATAGCGCAAGCTAATTTAACAGAGATATCTAAATTTAATAATAAAATTTCAACTGCCCAAAACATATTGCAATACCGTGTGGGTGTCTTCAAATCAAACGATAAAACCTATTTCACAACAGAGACTATCGGAAATGCACTCGATGCCGCTAAATGCTCATTAACTTTGGCGGAAAAATTATTTGAGCCTCGTGGATTTTGGGTAAGAGTCTTTTGGGGGGCAGATTACTTTGCGCAAAATATCACGAAAGAGCAGGTCGAAGCTTTTTTAAAAGAAGAAAGTGATATCCCTGTGTATATCAGGGAACATGTGCGCTCTCGCGTACTTAATCCCAATTTTGCCGAAAAGCACTTGTTAGGTACAAGCTTAGATCGCTTCTTTAATGAGGCTGAAAAAGAGGCTATAAAAGCTAGAACATTTAAATTGTTGAAACCGGAAGTGAAGTCTACGGAGGCAGTAATTTCGAATGTACCAGCACAAACTGTCACAGTTACCGTTGAAGCTATGCCTGCTAAACATGAATCTGAATTTAATATAGATTTAGAACAATACGGTCTAGCAGGTTCCATCAGCTCTGCCCGTTCTTCAAAACCTTGGGATCAATATGGTGATGTAGCCAGCATGAGTTCAGAGGATTCAATCCTATCTGATTTAGGTCCTGAGGATTCAACTTCTCAGGCAGGTAGTCGCACAAAGCGTAAGGTAAATGAGAGTAGTGCGGAACAATACGATAATGAGACGGGAATTGATTTAACGGGTGTTGGGGCTAAAGAAACTAAAGCAGCAAGAAATGAGAGATTTGCTCAATTTATTCAAACAGGCGAAGAAAATATCGCTAATGGCATCAGTTATTCTGAGCCACAAGAGCCAACGCATGCTGCCACTGCTGAAGAACAAGAAGCGTTATATAAAACTTTAGGAAGAGGGGTGGCTAAAGAAGCTGCTATTGAAGGTTTAGATCGGCAAGAAAAAGCTTTATGGAAAGCTCGTGCGAAAGGGATTCCTGAAGCTGCAGCAGCGGAGGCTCTTCAAAAGCAAAAGCCTTCTGATAAACCTGTAATTGCTGTAACGGAAAGTGCGTCTGCTGTTGATGTTAAAAGAGCTCCAGTTAATAGGAAATTGTTTGATAACTTGGACAATGTTTCAGTTACAAGCAGCAGGGCGAGCTCAGCGCGTATTGTAACGCACTTGCAACCGCAGTCGCCTGACGAAGTTGCACGCCGTGCACGTGCAGAAAGGCAGCGATTGGAATCAGAAAAAGCTGCCGAAGCACAACGCGAGAAAATTAAGTCGGGTGCTTTAGGCAATATGGGAACAGGCTCGCCAGTGAAACAAGATAACAATGGTTCGCCTCAAAAAGTAGTTAAAACGCCGGGGTAGCGGGACTATTTCCTACGTCCTCTGTCGTTCCCGTGAAGGCGGGAATCCAGAGGAATATAACGTTGGATCCCCGCTGCAGTTTACCCCCGCGAAGGCGGGGGCGGGGATGACCGCCAAAAATAGACCATACTCTTAATTTTCGAGCAACAACTCTGTTTCCTCAAACAACCCCACCATCTCGCGTTCATAGTATAATTCTCCCTACTATGACCAACACACCCTGGCGGCAAACTATTTCCATTGACGAGCAACTGGCGCGGCGTCTTATCGCCCAGCAGTTTCCGGACATTCAGATTAAAACGCTTGAATACCTCGGTGAGGGGTGGGATAACCTCGTTTATCGTGTGAATGATGATCTTGTGTTTCGATTTCCGCGCCGCAATGAATTTGCGATTGATTGCATGCGCCTGGAAATTGAAGTGATGGCGCAAGTGGCGGGTCTTTTGCCTTTGCCGGTTTCATTTCCTATTTATATTGGCAAACCCTGTGTTGATTATCCGCATCCCTTCGCGGGATATTATTATTTGCCGGGAAAGCCCATCGAGAAAATGCGTTTAGAAGAATTGCCTGACACCGATTTGCTTGAAAACCTCGCGTTATTTTTAAAAGTGTTGCATGCGATACCGATTGAAAAGATCGATGCACACATTCCTTATGAACCTGAGAAAATGAATTATCCTTCGCGGGTGGAAAAGATTATTGAAGCGGTGAATATATTTGAAGAGCCAGATAAAATTCTTAAATATGTTGCCGATTTAAAATCAGCATTTCCGGTGCAAGATAAACATTGCATTGTGCATGGCGATTTGCATGTACGGCATATATTAATGAATGGTAATTCCATGAGCGGCATCATTGATTGGGGTGATGTTCAAGTGAATACGCCTGCGGTGGATTTGTCTTGTATTTATGCGTTATTTGCGCGAGAACATCATGAACGGTTTTGGAAACATTACGGCCCCGTGTCAGAAACCATGAAAAAACAAGCGCAATTTCGTGCGATCTATTCCAATTGTTTATTGGGGCAATATGCGCTTGATATTAAAGATAAGCTGTTGTTTGAAAAATGTTCGCAGGGGTTACAGTATATTGTCATTGCGAGGCCGTAGGCCGAAGCAATCTATTCGAGAAGTGGATTGCTTCGGCTTGCTGCGCAAGCCTCGCAATGACGAAGAAAAAACGCGTTTCGCAATGACGAGATACACAAAAGAAAAAGCCCCCAGGGTTGGGGGCTAATAGTACCAATGTAATTGGAGATTGACGAGGATTAGTTTATCAAACTGTACGAAGATGCCAATCGCCATATCCCCTCAAGATGTGTAGGAAATTGATGCTTTGTTGATGTGTTAAAGTCTGATGTTGCTGATTGATTTTTGAACAGTTTTTTTCTTTCACCCTCACCCTAACCCTCTCCCGCTCTTCAGTATTTGGGTTTTTCAAATTATTGTAGGGCGGGAGAGGGGACGGTTTTTTAAGTTCCCTCTCCCGCGAGGTGGGTTTGCTACAAAGTATAAAGATTGAACGCGGGAGAGGGTTAGGGTGAGGGATGCCGCAAGGATGCATGCTTGCAATAAACATTTCCATTATTTCCCATTTGCCATCTTGCAACAATCCTATCCGTGAGCCGCGAACGCTAGAGAGCGGATGTAGGAAGCATGATTTCTCGCACCCGCTCTCTTGTGTTCGCGGCTCACGTAAAGGCTTTCTGGCTTTCTATTGCTGTTGCCATTTTGGTGCCGGTTCTTTGTTTAGATATATTAGTGCTGCGCGCGTAGCCGGAGCCGACCTTTTTTGCCGAACGTAAGCGAGCGTAGCGAGGAGAGGCAAAAAATCGGTCGG
>CAYUEL010000046.1:0-14682 GCA_964443025.1 uncultured Gammaproteobacteria bacterium
AATACCCAAGGAAATACGGCGACGTTCATGATCCACATCCAATACAACCACTTCAATTTCTTGTTGCAATTGAACTACTTTGCTTGGATGAATGTTTTTGTTTGTCCAATCCATTTCGGATACATGGACCAATCCTTCAACACCATTTTCAATTTCAACAAAGCAACCGTAATCGGTGATATTAGTAACTTTGCCCAGAAGCTTCGTACCTTCAGGATAGTTTTTAACAACCACTTCCCAAGGATCTTCGCCCAATTGTTTCAAACCTAATGAAACGCGTGAACGTTCGCGATCGAATTTTAATATTCTGACTTCGACTTCATCACCCACAGCAACTACTTCGCTTGGATGTTTAACACGTTTCCATGACATGTCGGTGATATGTAATAAACCATCGACACCACCTAAATCAACAAATGCACCGTAATCAGTAAGGTTTTTCACAACACCTTTAACGGATTGACCTTCTTCAAGGTTCGCCAATAAACTTTGACGTTCAACGGTATTTTCATTTTCCAATACAGCGCGACGTGATACAACAACGTTATTACGTTTAGGATCAAGTTTGATTACTTTGAATTCAAGCTCTTGTCCTTCTAAAGTTGTTGATTCGCGTGTCGGACGTACATCCACTAATGAACCAGGTAGGAAAGCGCGAATACCATTCAGATCAACGGTAAAGCCGCCTTTCACTTTGCCATTCACAATACCCATGATCGCTTCATTATTTTCATGCGCTTTTGCTAATACTTTCCACGCTTCAACACGTTTTGCTTTTTCGCGTGATAAACGGGTTTCACCAAAACCATCTTCAACGGCATCAAGAGCGACTTCAACAGTGTCACCCACTGCAACCTCAACAACACCATCTTCATTTTTGAATTGCTCGATAGGTACAACACCTTCGGATTTCAAGCCGGCGTCGATGATCACAAAATCATGGTTAATCTTAACAACGGTGCCCTGTACGATTTCTCCGGGTAACATGGGCATACTTGCAATTTGCTGTTCAAATAAGTCTATAAAACGTTCTGACATGGATGGTTCCTGTTAGTTAAACTTTGTCATACCTTAAGTAGGTAAGGTACAACCCCTTTATGCTAGTAATATTCGCGCTTCAACCTCTGCCTTGACCCTAGCCAATGCATGGGCCACATCCAGAGTGGTGGTATCAATGATGACCGCATCTCTGGCAGGCTCCAAGGGTGCTATGGGACGTTGACTATCTCGTTCATCCCGACGCTGAATATCCTCTAGCAGGCCTCGTAGATTAACATCCTTGCCCGCTGCCTGCAACTGTTTTTGCCGGCGTTTAGCCCGTTCTTCAGGGGTAGCAGTTAAGAAGATTTTAACAGGCGCCTCAGGGAATACGACTGTACCCATGTCGCGACCATCGGCCACTAAGCCTGGTGGTTGCGCAAATGCCCTTTGCCTGGCCAACAATGCCTGCCGCACCTGCTTTAGCGCCGCCAGCTGTGATGCCAGTTCACCCACCCCCTCGGTTCGCAATTCTTGGGTAATATCGTTACCTTCCAATAGGACATTGGCAGGATATATAGGGTCATCCAATCGAAATTGAACATCCAAGTGTTCTGCCAATATCAATAAATCGTTGAGCTGCGAAGATCCCATTCCATGTTGCCTCGCCGCATAAGCCAATACACGGTAAAGCGCACCGCTGTCTAAAAAATGATACTTCAAGTCTTCGGCTAATAAACGGCCCAATGTGCCTTTGCCCACACCGCTAGGTCCATCAATCGTGATAATCGGAATGCGAGACATATTTAACTCCTGTCGCTCACCGTATATTGCATACTTAATGCACGGCAAACATCTAAAAAACGGGGGAAAGAAATACGGTAACAATTTCCCTGGTCAATGATGACGGGTGTTTTTGTTGCAACACTTGCAACCGCCAGCGTCATGGCTATGCGGTGATCTTGCATGCAATCAAACGTACCACCTTGCCATGTATCAGCACCTGTGATTGCGATTCTATCACCATTAAGCTGCACGTTCACGCCTAATGTTTGCAAAATAGTTATCATCGTCGTTAAACGATCACATTCTTTGTGACGTAACTCTGACACATTGGGAATGATGGTAGTTCCCTGCGCTTTAGCGGCTAATAAAAACAATAAAGGCAATTCATCAATCAAGCTTGGGATATGTTCTGCACGCACGGTAACAGCTTGTAAACGTTTGACTGTTTTAATATGAATATCTGCAACGGGCTCATGATTGAACCAACGTTGATGATCCATCTGAACAGGAACACCCATTAAAATCAAATAACGCAATAACCCTGTACGTGTTGGATTTACATTCACCGCAGAAATGGTGACATCCGCACGCGTTGCCAAACAAGCTGCTGTGATAAAAAATGCAGCAGCAGAAAAATCTCCCGGCACTTGAATATCCAAAGGCTTGATGGGTGTATCATGCGCAGGTAAATGAATCTGTTGATCGCTGCTTTTAAGGGGTATTTGCATCGCTTGAAATAAACGTTCCGTATGATCGCGACTTTGTTGAGGTTCATGAAGCATAATTTCTTGACCGCTCATTAACCCTGCCAATAACAATGCCGATTTTACTTGAGCGCTCGCGATCGGCAACGTGTAATGGAGCGATTGCAATGTGCTAGGTGTTAACGTTAATGGCGCACAACCTTGTTGTGATAAAATCTTTGCGCCCATCTTGCTCAAAGGATCTACCACACGTTGCATGGGTCGCTTGCGTAATGAATCATCTCCGACAAGCGTACTATTAAAACCTTGTGCTGCTAATATACCTGCTAATAAGCGCATGGTTGTACCGGAATTTCCGCAATCAATCGCTTGAGTAGCTTGTCTCAAACCTTGTTTTCCGTTTCCATGTATATGAATATGAGTGGGTGATACGTCGATTGCAATACCCAATGATCGCAATGCATTAATAGTCGTTTGATTATCATCACCATAATGGCACGCTAAGATACTGGATTCACCTTCTGCTAATGCATTCAGCATAAGCGCACGGTGTAAAATCGATTTATCTGCAGGAAGATCAACATGACCTTGCAAATGCGAGCGCGGCGTAAAAACTAAATCAGGCATTTCGCTGTGCAAAATCTTTCATGAAATTAACCAATGCTTGAACACCTTCCAGTGGCATTGCATTGTAAATACTGGCACGCATGCCACCTACGCTGCGATGACCTTCCAGTTGTTGTAATCCATGTTCCGCTGCTTCTTGTAGAAACTTTTTATTAAGGCTTTCATCCTTTGTTGAAAAAGGTACATTCATACGTGAACGATCGGATTTCTTAACAGGTGCTTTGTAAAAATCAGAACCATCAATAGTACTATAAAGCAGCTCCGATTTCTTTTGATTGATGAGGCCTAACTTTTCAACACCACCTTGCGCTTTCACCCAATCAAACATAAGGTTGCAAACATACCAAGCAAATGTTGCAGGCGTATTGTAAATCGATGCATTATCAAATGTGGCTTTATAATCAAGAATACTGGGTGTTTCTTTAATGGCATCGCCAATTAAATCTTTACGAACAATCACAAGCACAATACCTGAAGGACCCATGTTTTTTTGAGCACCGGCATAAATCAAATCAAATTGAGAAATATCAACGGGACGCGATAAAATGCATGATGACATATCAGCGACCAAAGGAACATTAACCTTAGGTACCCAATGAAATTCAACACCATTCACCGTTTCATTCGGTGTGTAATGCAAATAAGCAGCATCATCATTCAATTTCCAACTTGAAAAATCAGGAATATGAACATAGCCCGCTGCTTCATCACTCGCAGCAACATTCACATCACAATATTTTTTTGCTTCAACGATGGCTTTTTTAGACCAAATACCCGTGTTGATGTAATCCGCTTTCTTTTTACCGCGTAATAAATTCATCGGAACGCTTGCGAATTGACCTGTCGCACCCCCATGCATAAACAACACAGCGTAATCATCAGGAATCTTCATTAACTCACGCAACGTTTTGACACTTTGCTCAGTCATTGCCACAAAAGCATCGCTACGATGGCTGATTTCCATTACGGACATTCCATCACACCAATCAAACAATTCATCTTGAATGGTTTGTAACACTGAATCGGGTAATACAGCTGGGCCCGCAGAGAAATTATAAGGGCGTGATGACATGATTGATTTTTACTCCTCTGTTATTTCTTCCACACGTTGAATAGCAGCTAATTTTTCACCATTGGTTAAGTTGATTAAACGCACGCCTTGCGTATTACGACCAATCAGTGATATTTCTTCCACACGGGTACGAACCAACGTACCTCTATCAGTAATAAGCATCGCTTCATCATTCGCATGCACAGGAGATGCACCCACTACTTCACCATTGCGGCCGCTCGTTTGTATGGCAATTACGCCTTGACCACCGCGACCTTGCACAGGGAATTCTTCCGCTGATGTACGTTTACCAAATCCATTTTCTGTACCAATCAACACAGCCATACCTGCATCTGGAACGATCATCGCAATCACACGCGCATTTTCAGGTAATTTAATACCACGAACACCGCGGGCAGTTCGACCCATCTCACGAACATCATCTTCATTAAAGCGAATGGCTTTACCCTGTGACGTGAAGAGCATGATATCTTGTTTTCCGTTAGTAACTGAAACAGCCACAAGTTTATCATCGGTCTGTAAATCGCATGCAATTAAGCCTGTTGAACGAGGTTTTGCAAAACTTTCGAGCGATGTTTTCTTTACAACACCTTGACTTGTTGCCATTACAATATAGTGATCTTTGTCAAATTCACGGATCGGCAGAATGGCATTAATGCATTCATCTGCTGCCAACGGTAATAAATTAATGATAGGCTTACCGCGTGATGCGCGCGATGCTTGCGGTAATTGATAGGTTTTCAGCCAATAAGCTTTACCCACACTAGAAAAACATAACAATGTATCATGCGTATTACAAACACAGAGGCGATCAATGACATCTTCGGTCTTAACATCTGTCGCTGATTTTCCTCGTCCACCACGACGTTGCGCTGCATAAACATCAAGTGATTGGTATTTCACATAACCTTCGCGCGACATGGTGACAACGACTGTTTCATCCGTAATCAAATCTTCCGTGTCAAGATCTTGCTGACTTGAAATGATTTCTGTGCGGCGTTTATCGCCGAATTGTTCTTTAATTTCAAGTAATTCTTGTTTGATCACATTCATTAAACGATCAGCATCTTGCAAAATTTCTATTAATTTTTCAATGTCTGTAATCAATAATTGATATTCTTCAATGATCTTATCTTGTTCCAAACCCGTTAAACGATGTAATTTTAAATCTAAGATAGCTTGCGCTTGTTCGGGCGACAAACGGTATTGCGATGCCTGAATACCATATTGTTCAGGCAATCCTTCAGGACGCGTTTGACTCAAACCAACTTTTTCTAAATAAGCAATCACATCACCTGCAGGCCACGCTTTTGCAAGCAATGCATCTTTGGCATCTTTGGGATTATGGGATGCTTTGATCAATGCAATAACAGGGTCAATGTTGGCCAACGCAACGGACAACCCTTCCAACACATGCGCACGTTCTTTTGCTTTTGCTAATTCAAAAATGGTACGACGTGTCACGACTTCCCGACGGTGACGAATGAATGCTTCTAATAACGATTTCAGGCTTAATACTTTGGGTTGACCATCGACTAATGCAACCATATTAATGCCAAATACCACTTGTAATTGCGTGTGTGTGTATAAATTATTCAACAATACTTCAGCATTTTCACCGCGTTTGACTTCGATAACAACACGCATTCCGTCCTTATCAGATTCATCACGCAATGCGCTGATACTTTCGACCTTATGTTCACGCACTAGATCAGCAATTTTTTCAATCAAGCGCGCTTTATTCACTTGGTAGGGTAATTCATTCACAATGATGGTTTGTTTTCCACCCTTCTCTTCTACTTCAATGTGCGCACGCGCACGCACGAGAATACGACCACGACCCGTTTTATAAGCTTCAATGATTCCCGCTTTGCCATTGATAATACCCTGTGTTGGGAAATCTGGCCCTGGAATATGATCTAGCAATTGCTCGAAAGTAATGGCTGGATTGTCGATCATTGCAATACATGCGTTGATCACTTCCGTTAAATTATGAGGAGGAATATTTGTCGCCATTCCGACCGCAATACCGGATGAACCATTCACCAATAAATTGGGTACGCGTGTAGGAAGAACGGTCGGAATCTTTTCCGTTTCATCGTAATTCAGCGCAAATTCAACGGTTTCTTTTTCAAGATCGGCTAATAAAGCATGGGCCAATTTGCTCATACGGATTTCGGTATAACGCATCGCAGCAGGTGAATCGCCATCCACCGAACCGAAGTTACCTTGCCCATCTACTAATAAATAACGTAAGGAAAATGGCTGCGCCATGCGAACAATCGTGTCATAAACAGCTGTATCACCGTGCGGATGGTATTTACCAATCACGTCACCGACGATGCGCGCGGATTTTTTGTAAGGCTTATTCCAATCATTTCCCAATTCATGCATCGCAAATAACACACGTCGATGCACAGGTTTAAGACCATCACGCACATCGGGCAACGCACGTCCTACGATAACGCTCATGGCGTAATCAAGGTAAGACTGTTTGAGTTCGTCTTCTATATTAATGGAGTGTATTTCATTGGCAAGTTCAGCCATGTTGAATCCTCGAATTGGTGTCATATTTTACCATAAGTTCAGGTACAATGGGGTATTATGGAAACCCAAAATGTCACACAACATGAGCTGGATAAATTCAACGAAATGGCCAGCCGTTGGTGGGACCCAACAGGCCCCTGCAAACCCCTTCATATGTTGAACCCCGTGCGCTTGCGTTATGTTCAAAATCAATTGAATTTAACGGGGAAACACGTGTTAGATGTTGGTTGTGGTGGTGGCTTATTGAGCGAAGCGATGTCAACAGTGGGCGCGCTTGTCACAGGCCTGGAACTGGCTCATGAGGTACGTGAAGTTGCCGAAGATCATGCGTTGACGTCTGGATTGTCTATCACCTACTTGGGTGAAACCGTCGAAGCTCATGCGAAAAAATACCCAAAGCGCTACGATTTAATCACCTGTTTGGAAATGTTGGAACATGTTCCCCATCCTGATAGTGTTATCGCCGCATGCGGTGCTTTACTGAAGCCCGGTGGTATTGCCATTTTCTCAACGATTAACCGTCATCCTATGGCATTTATACAAGCCATCATCGGCGCGGAATATGTGTTAAAGATGCTTCCCAAAGGCACGCACCGTTATGCTGAATTCATTAAACCCAGCGAACTCGATGCAATGTTACGCACGCATGATTTTCATACTTATGATATTCGCGGCATTCAATACAACCCTTTCCGCGAACAATTCACGCTCGGCGGAACCCCGAATGTGAATTATTTGATGAGCGCGAGAAGATAAATTGAATTTATTAATTTTCTATACTAAATGTATAGGATGCATCAGCAAAGATTTCGTCAAGTGAATTAGCGTCTAGAATTTTATCACTCATGCGTAGCAATTGTTCATTTGTCATTTGCTCTAGTTTAATCTGGTAAGAAACATGCAACGAACCAAATTTCTTGATCAATTGTCTTTTGACAATAGCCAATTCACCCTGAGACAAGCCCTGAGACAAGCCCTGAGACAAGCCCTGAGATATGCCCTGAGATATGCCATTATTGTAGCCTTTATCAAAACTGTCTTGCATCCATTGGTCCACAGTATCTCTTAGCATTTGATTATCCTCGATGATAGTATCTGGTTTAATTCCCGGAGCTCTTTCTTCTATTTTAAGCGTATGGGATAAGTATACCGTATAAGCCCGTCTTAAGCCAGCCACGCCTGGCGTCTTCCTAAATAAGACTGTTAATTTACCCACCAATTCCTTAACTTCTTTCGGCTCTTTTGTGCGTTCTAGTTGAACCAATAATGACGTAAAATTATCAGTATGAGTTAACTTATCTTTTTCATCACCTAACATCCAATATTGAAATGAAGGCTGGAATTTTCGAAGTATTTGAGGCAACCCAGGAACAAATAAATCTTGAATCGATTGCGCAGCCGTCCACCTATCATTGCCATTGTATAAAACAATCGGCAAAATCGGCGGTAAATAACCATCTTTTAATAAACTGTGATCGCTTTTAATGACTTGCTCATATAACAACATCATGTATGATAACATTCGAACAGCCATGAATTTATCAACAGATGATTGAAATTCAATTAAAATGAGCAAATAAATCCATTCATTCTTCCAGCGAATCTTCCAGATCATATCGCTTTCGCGTTTTTTAATAGCATGATTAGAACTTACAAATGAGCTATTCACACGCTCCAATGTTTCAAAATTAAGCTCATTGACCCAGGAAGCATCAAAAAATCCACGCAACAAATCTTCGATCATACGGGGTTCAGCAAATAAAGATTTGTTAATTTCATCGTATTGAATACGTTCTTGTTTTGACACCGCATACCCTTAATTATTGTTGTTATAAAAATATAATAACGGAATTATCGGATTATGTCGATAGGGTGAAATTTCTACCTTTTTACGATAAATAAAAATCAATAAATCGTCTAATCTTAGGTTGCAAATAACGACTGGGTTGATAATATAAATACACGGATTTTTCTGGTTCGCGAAATGAGGGTAAAATTTCCACTAATTGCCCTTCTTGCAGTGCTTTTGCCGCAATATAATAATGCAACTTCACAATACCCATACCGTTAATAGCACATTCACACAGGGTATAACTCTCATTTAGCCACAAAATAGGTTCAACAAAAACGGGATGATGATTTTTAAACGTGATTTGATTATCTGGGTTACGTCCGCTATGGGTAATAAAGCGATGTTGTTTTAAATCCAGTGGTTCTTGAGGGGTACCGTATTGCGCTAGGTAATCTTTTGAAGCACATAATACAAAGTACGTACTACCTACACGACGACGTTTCATTTCAGGTGGATGCGCTAAAGAAGAACCAAAAATAATATCAATAGATTCTCGAGCTATGTCTGAAAAACGCTCAGCAAATTCAAGTTTGATTTTTAATTTTGGATTTTGTCGCATAAACTCTGGCAAACGGGGTAATAAATATTCCGTGGCATAATACCGCCCCGTATTAATATGCAACAACCCAGAGGCTTCGCTTTGGCTGTTGACGATGGCTAGTTCTGCTTCATGCAGTTCTGTTACGGTTTTTTTGACATGGTGATAATATTGCAATCCCATTTCTGTTAAAGCCACTCTGCGAGTGCTGCGCTGTAATAAATGGGTCTTTAAATTAGCTTCTAATTGAGCAATTTGCCTGCTGATAGCAGCCGTGGATAATCCTTGTTTTTTGGCGGCAGCAACAAAACTTTGTTCTTCAACAACAGTAATAAAAGTAGCGATTTGGGTTAATGTGCTCATATTATTGCATCCAAGTTAACAATTGTTGCGGAATAATACCATTGATTAATTATTTGTCAATAATTATAATGCCACAGGCATAGATTAAGGATCCTTGGAGAATACACATGAAAAAGACTATTTTATCACTGAGCATTGGTTTATTATTAAATACTCCCGCTTTTGCGCAATCCAACTGCTTTTTAGCCACGGAAAATCACCAAGTGCTTAAACAAGAAGGAGATTGTAAAACACAACATTCGCCCCGCTGCAGTTTTAACATAGCGTTGAGTCTTATGGCTTTTGAAGAAGGTCTATTAACTGATACAACTCATCCTAAGGAACCTTTTAATAAAAATTATGCCGATGGCAGAGCGGTTTGTGAGCAGGTAATTGATCCCAAGCTTTGGATTAAAAATAGTTGTGTTTGGTATTCGCAATGGATCACTCAAGAATTAGGCATGCGTAATTTTGAAAAATATGTGTCTCAATTTAATTATGGTAATCAGGATTTAACGGGTCAAAGTGGGCAAAATAATGGATTAACCCGAGCCTGGTTGAATAGCTCTTTACGAATTTCAGGAAAAGAGCATGTGGCTTTTTTACAAAAATTTGTCGATCATCAGTTAGGAGTGAGCGCGAAATCTTATGAAATGACTAAACGTATTCTGTTTGTTGAAGATTTACCTAATGGCTGGAAACTGTATGGCAAAACCGGCACAGGTACGCCACCGGATGCAGACGGCATGCGAGCCGGATGGTTTGCTGGTTGGATAGAAAAAGATAATCGCACCATTGTTTTTGCTCATTACATTGAGAGTGATAATACAGAAATCTCTGCCGGTCCTAAGGCTAAAGAAATGGCAAAAGAAAAATTAATGCAACTGGTAGAAAAATGAATGTAAAAAGGTTAAAAGCGCCTGCGTTGGCATTAACAGGTAATATTTTAGATTATTACGACTTCCTGTTATTTGTGCACTTGGGTTATTTAATATTGCCTTCGTTTACGCCAATGATGTCAGACAAACACAGCCATTTATTAAGTCTTTTTTTATTCGGCATTCTTTTTATCGTTCGTCCGATAGGCGCTTATTATATTGGTCGCATTTCAGATCTGGACAATCGTAGAAACGCGCTGAGTCAATCCGTATTGTGGGCCGGTATTGCCACGTTAGGATTATCACTATTACCCACTTACGAAACCATAGGAATTTCGGCCACCTTATTATTGATTGGTTTTCGTATGTTACAAGGATTATCCGTAGGCGGGGAATATCCAACGGCAGGTACTTATTTGATGGAATCTTATCCGCAATACCGCGGTTTATTAAGTGGTATTTTATCAGCCTCTTCTTCGATTGGAAGTTTAATTGCATTAGGTTTTGCCTGGCTTTGTTTACAAATCGGCGCGCCCGATGGGTTGTGGCGCGTGGCTTTTTTTCTGGGTGGCATGGCAAGTTTGGTCAGTTATTTTTTACGTAAAAATTTAGTCTATATTCCGAAGCCTTTAGTGCCAGAAGAAAAATTAATTTACCCACATTCGATAGCGATTATCATTACGGTGCTTCTTGGGGTCAACATCAGTATTTTTTCTTGGTTGCCTACGACGTATCCACAATTTTATCTCACGAAAATTTTAAATACCTCTTGGGAAGTGGGAATAGCAGCCACGTTGATTGCTATTATTTCGCAAATCATATTAAAACCTATTTTTGGAAAACTATCCGATTATTTTCAACATCTTTCTTATTTTTGCCTGGCTTTATTTTTGGCTATTCCTCTTGTTTTAATGGGTTTTTATCTGCTGACAAACGCAAATATTTGGGGGCAAATTCCATTAGTGATAGTGGCAGCCATGCTCAGCGCCCCGGTACATGCCACCATCAATCGCCTATTTATCAAAGAGCATCGGAGTCGTTCGGTTAATCTATTTTTCATATCCGGCGCTTGCATTGGCGGCCTTGCCCCAAGCTTATTTGGTTATGTAGTCGATACAACCGGTTTACATTTTTTCCCTGCCATTTTTTGCATCAGTATTACTTTATTTACAGGAATAATGTTCGTTATTTTTCAGAGGAGGTTTAAATGAGCGATCGCAATACATCTGATCAAGAATCACTATTACCAAGGGGGCAAAATAATACCCTGCATACCCCTTTTTTTATCATCTATATTGCCTTTATTGCGGCTTGGATTGGTTTCTTTCTTGCCGTTGTTTTCCTTGCCGCATTGATTTCTGATCCTTCAGCATCTCCTGAAGAACCTCCTTCTGAAAGCATGATCAATGCTTCTTCAACGGCTGATGCAAATGGCATTGCCGCATTTTTTGTAGAAAATGCGGCTACATTAGGTTACATCACTTTGCTTGTGGGTGTCGTGGCAGCTTCTATTGTATTGCTTTATATCTACCAAAAAAATGTTTCGGAAAAGCCGCTAGCAAATATAACAGAATCAAAACAGAACGTAGAAATAGCTAAGAAAACAGTTGAAATCGAAATGAAGCCGTCGCTTTTTCAATCTTATGTTCCTGCTGGTTCTTCTTCAACCCCTCGGCCAGCTTCCATGTCAACTGAAAAATCAATGTCACTATCCGCATGCTCATCTCCTCGAGCCACTGACCCAAATATCAATTTACACTCGGCGGAACCCCGAATGTGAATTATTTGATAACCGCTTTATCTTCCCGTGCGCCGACCTCACCCAATACTTGATGGCGGAATCTTAATGGGTCTCGAATGGCAGGAATGGGTGTGACATCGCCGCCCATGCCATACACTTGAACGTTGCCATAATTTAAGATACGGCCTAACACGGATTGCTGAACGCTTAAGCTCGTTACCCGCGTTAAATTTAGCTCAAATGTGATGCGGCGAATCCAACCAAACTTAGCCAATACGCGATGATCCGTTACCGCCAATTCCGTCGTGAAATAATAGATAAACGCCCTAAACGCAGCCACAAAAGCAAAACAGTTAATCACAAATGCGATGATTAATTGGTTAAACTGGTAATAAAGTAATCCAGCCAAGACAAACAATAGAATCGTCGGCATGAAAATAATCCAGTGAACTTGCGCCCTCAACATAACATTTTCATCCGGTAAAACGGTGTCATTGACGTAACTCATGATAGAATCCTCTTATGAAATTACAACGTCCTATTATAGATTATTATTGCTTTCGTACCACTGGCTTTGACAGGTTCCAAGCCTTGGATACAGTTTATACGCTTTATCGAGAATTAACACGTATTCCTGATAAAAGCTTTGAACCTGCGATTTGCCGACAAACATTGCAATTTTGGTATCAGGATATTATGAACGCGTATGAAGGAAAGGCACAAATACCTGTGGTACTTGCATTACAAGCAACACTCAAACATCACGACTTACCTAAGTTATACTGGGAAGACATGATTACCGCCATTGAAATGGATATCGATCGTATCCTGTATTTCAATAACGATGATTTACAACGTTATGCCATTAAAAAACGAGGCAATTTATTAGCGTATTATGCGATTATTTTAGGCAATGAAAATAAATGCTCTGAAATACTCATGAATATGGCTACGTTTATTGAACGTGTGGAAATCTTACAACACTTTGGAAAAGAGGAACGTTTTTTGAATTACATTCCTGAACAAACGCGCACTATAACATCTTGTGAAATTTGGCAGCTTCAACAAGCGCAACCCCATGCTGCTGCATGTTTAAAGGCTTTTATAGAGGATACAAAAACTTTACTCCCTCGGGATTTAGCATCATTACCTCATCCATTGAAACCCCTACGCGTAATGATTATGATATACTCCGAACTGTTGGATTTATTATCGAAAGAGCCAATATATGTGCTCACTCAAAAAATAGATCTTTCCCCATTGGCCAAACTTTTTTACAGTTATTATTATGGAATCATACAAACCTCAAGAAAGCTGCCTTAAAGACCGTGTTATTTTAGTGACAGGAGCAGGCTCTGGCATTGGCGCTGCAGCAGCAAAAGCTTATGCATGTTATGGCGCAACCGTCATATTGCTAGGACGCACGCCTCAAAAACTCGAACAAACCTATGATGCTATTGAAGCGATGGGCGGTCCGACACCTGCCATTGTTCCCATGGACTTAAAAGGTGCCAATGTTGAAGAGTATGAAAAACTCCGCGAAAACATCGAACATACGTTAGGCCGTCTTGATGGTATTTTACATAATGCCGCTGCATTAGGCGCATTAACTCCATTATCCAATTACGATGTACGTCAATGGTACGATATTTTGCAAATCAATTTAAATGCGCCTTTTTTATTAACCAAAGCGTTACTACCTTCATTAAAATTATCTCCTGATGCCAGTATTTTATTTACCGGTGATGAAGTGGGTCAACAAGCGCGTGCTTATTGGGGCGCCTATGGCGTTGCTAAAGCAGGTGTTCGTGCACTGATGGAAACATTGGCAGATGAATTAGAAACCAACACAAATATCCGTGTTAATTGCATTAATCCAGGCGCTGTGCAAACGCGGTTACGACAATTAGCTTATCCAGGCGAATCAGGAAAAAATCTAATACAACCCGAAGAGCTCATGGATAAATACATTTACTTCATGGAATCCGGCAGCAAGGGTGTCACGGGACAATGGATTAATGCTCAAATGGAGGAGGCATCATGACTATTTCTGTCATCATCAATGGCGCTCGTGGGCGCATGGGACAAGAAGCGGTGATTGCTATTGAAAACGATCCCAACCTTAAATTAGTAGCAGCGTTACATCGAGATGATGATCTTGCAGCAGAAATTAAAAAAACAAATGCGCAAGTGGTGGTAGATTTAACAACCCCTCAAGTGGTTTACGAAAATACCAAAATTATCCTGGATTCCGGTGCATGCCCGGTCATTGGCACTGGTGGTTTAACATTACCTCAAATCGAGGAACTCATTCACACCAGTAAAAAACATAAAATCGGTGGTTTAATTGCGCCTAACTTTTCACTCGGTGCTGTGTTGATGATGAAAGCATCTGAAATGATAGCAAAGTATATGCCTAATGTTGAAATCATTGAACTTCATCATACCGCAAAAAAAGATGCGCCCTCTGGAACCGCTTTAAAAACAGCAGAAATGATAGCCGCTGCCAGAAAAAATCCTAAAAACAAGCTTGAATTAAAAGAATTAATACCTGGGGCACGCGGAAGCGTGTTGCATGACATCAATATACATTCCCTGCGTTTACCGGGAGTGCTAG
>CAYUEL010000047.1:0-14528 GCA_964443025.1 uncultured Gammaproteobacteria bacterium
GCTTGCCAACCCGTTTTTGCAGCAATACTACTTGACTTCAACAGTAGCACCAGCTTCTTCAAGTTGTTTCTTGAAGTTTTCTGCGTCAGCTTTAGAAGCACCTTCTTTGACTGTTGAAGGAGCACCTTCAACCATGTCTTTCGCTTCTTTTAAGCCAAGTCCGGTGATCGCACGTACGGCTTTAATTACGCCTACTTTGTTTTCACCAAAGCTGGTCATGATTACGTTAAATTCAGTCTTCTCTTCTGCAGCTGCAGATTCACCACCTGCCGCAGGAGCAGCAGCCATTGCCATAGGCACAGCCGCTGTTACACCGAATTTATCTTCCATTTGTTTAATGAGTTCAACAACGTCCATGACACTCATGTCTGCAATTGCTTGCAATATATCTTCTTTTGAAACTGCCATAATGACACTCCTCTTAAAAAAGTTAACCTTGTGCTTCTGCTTGCTTCTTGTCGCCTACTGCAGCTACTGTGCGCACTAATTTCGTGTGCGGCGCCGCAAGTGTGGCAACAAATTTTTGAATGGGCGCTTGCATGACTGATAACAATCTTGCAATCGCTTCATCTTTGGTCGGTAGTTTCGCAACTTCGCTCAAGCGATTTGCAGCCACTAACTTACCATCAATAGCAATGACCCTAACCTGCAAGTTTTCGTGTTCTTTACAAAAACCATTCAGTAAACGCGCAGGCGCGCCTGGATCATCTTTCGCAAAAGCTAGCACCAATGGTCCACGCAATTCCGATTTCATACAATCGAAACGCGTTCCATCCACTGCTCGACGAGCTAAAGTATTACGAACAACACGCACATAAATATTTGCTTTACGCGCTTGTTGCCGCAAACTTGTCATCTCCGCTACCGTCAAACCCGTATATTCAGCGGCAATCGCTGAAACAGACTCTCTGGCAACCGAGCTGACCTCCTCGACAATGGCTTTTTTGCCGTCTAACCGTAAAGCCACTGCTTACCTCCTATATCTATCTGCGTGGGCGGTTTTGCAACCATTAAACTTTCATGCCCACGGTCTTTGATAATCTACGGCGCATATTAAGTGCACTATAGGCCTATCAAACCATTTCCCTACTGCTACTAGTTTGGCTGTATCGTGGGGATTCTTTGCGGTCCGATGCTCACATATTTTCAACATATGCTCCGCTTCGGTCCTCAAGAATCCCCACGCTCCAGCTCAAACTAGCGCATTAGGAATAATTCCTATACCGCTACTGTTGTTTGATCAACAACAACACCGGGACCCATCGTTGTAGAAAGAGTGATTTTTTTGAAATACACACCTTTCGCTGAACTGGGTTTCAATTTCTTTAAATCGGCCAACAAAGCATTTAAGTTATTCAATAATGCTTCTGCTTTGAAATCAGCTTTGCCAATGCTCGCATGAATAATGCCAGCTTTGTCGATACGGTAACGTACTTGTCCTGATTTCGCATTTTTCACTGCCGTTGCAACATCCGCTGTTACCGTTCCCACTTTTGGATTCGGCATTAAGCCGCGTGGACCTAGAATTTGTCCAAGCTGTCCAACCACACGCATCGTGTCTGGGCTTGCAATAACAACATCGAAATTCATATTACCGGCTTTCACTTGTTCCGCTAAATCATCAAGCCCAACAATATCTGCACCCGCTTGCTGCGCTGTTTTCGCTGCTTCGCCTTGTGCAAATACCGCTACACGAACATTTTTGCCTGTGCCTTCTGGTAATACCGTCGCACCACGCACCGCTTGTTCTGATTTACGTGGATCAATACCTAAGTTAATAGCAACGTCCACACTTTCTGTAAATTTAACTTTTGAAAGAGATTGCAATAATTGAAGCGCATCCATCACAGGATATTGATGACCTGGTTTCACTGCTTCACGATATGCACGAACTCGTTTTGATAATCTTGCCATTAGATTGCCCCCTCTTCGACATCCACGCCCATGCTGCGTGCAGTTCCCGCGATAGTCCGCACAGCGGCATCGATATCTTTTGCAGTAAGATCGGGATCTTTGATCTTCGCAACAGCTTCAAGTTGCGCACGTGTAATCGTGCCCACTTTCACCGTATTAGGTGTACCACTGCCTTTCGCAGCTTTGATCGCATCTAAGATCAAGAAAGCAGCAGGTGGAGTTTTTAGGACAAATGTGAAACTGCGATCACCGTACACGGAAATTTCAACCGGTACTGGTTTTCCTTTCATGTCAGCAGTTCTTTCATTAAACGCTTTACAGAATTCCATGATGTTAACACCATGCTGTCCAAGCGCCGGGCCGACGGGTGGTGCTGGATTTGCAGCAGCGCCCTTGATTTGCAGCTTAATAAGCTTCTCTACTTTTTTCTTTTTAGCCATCATCTTTCCTCATGTTAGTGGGTATATTAACGCACGGCTAATGTGCTCCCCGGTTTATATATTCTGGCAATCATGTAAGTCTTGACTCACCTGATCGCTCACTCACGTTCGCGCTCTGTTCTGATATATAGTTCGTCAAGCTTTCTCGACTTGGCTGAACTCTAAATCCACAGGTGTTGAACGGCCGAAAATCAATACCGCAACACGCAAACGATTCTTCTCGTAGTTCACTTCTTCCACTACGCCATTGAAATCAGCAAACGGCCCATCGACCACACGTATAACCTCACCAGGTTCAAACGTAGTTTTGGGTTGTGGCTTATCTGCCCGTTCCGCAACACGTTGTAAAATATTTTCTGCTTCTTTGTCGCTGATAGGCGTGGGCTTATCGCCACCACCAATAAATCCTAATACTTTTGGTACGCTACGTACCAAGTACCATGCTTCTTCATCCATATCCATTTGAACGAGAACATAGCCAGGGAAGAACTTACGTTCACTCTTGCGCTTTTGACCACCGCGCATTTCCACGACCTCTTCCGTTGGGATTAAGATTTTCCCAAATTTATGTTCCATGCGATCGTGCTTGATGCGCTCTTCTAACCACGCTTTCACCCGGGCTTCATAGCCTGAATAAGTTTGTACTACGTACCAACGCTCGGTCATTCCTTGCTCCTAACCGGTTACTTTTGTCATAATAAAGAGCAGTATGCTATCTACCAACCACAAAAATAATGTTGCAATCAACACCATTACCATGACAACCATTGTCGACTGCACTACTTCTTGCTTATTGGGCCAAACTACTTTCCTGGCCTCAACCCGCGCCGCCTTTATAAAGGTGAGCGCCTGTTGCCCCTGTGATGTCGTGACCGTAATACCTATTGCGGTACCGAAAAGCAACAGAAGAACAATAACGCGCAACAATAAACTATATTGTTGGAAATATTGAAATCCAACAATACCTAATCCCAAAATAGTGAGTGCAATCAACCACTTAACTGGGTTCATCAACGCGTCTGCCATCCTAAAGCCATCACAAAAGCCATCTAAAGAGGTGCGATGTTAGCATAGATATCGGATTTTGTCCAAATTTTTTATTGGATTACGTGATGTTTCTTGGATCATGCTAAACTCGTTGAGCAAAAGGGAGAAACCTATTATATGGAACATAAAGAAAAATTGCATAAAGAGATAGATGCGGTCTTTCATAAGGTACCAGAACAAGGGCCCCTCAACTTTTTTATTCATCATAATACCTTACATCATTACGAAAATATGAATTTCTTTGATGCGGTCAAAGTGGCGGCCGTAGAGTTTGATGCAAATGCTTTCATGTCTGAGGCGTTTTATCAGCATAAATATGAATTGGGTATGATTGATAGGGATATATTACATAGTGAGATATCTCACTTTATAAAACGCCACCATTTATCCCTATCCGACGAAATCTTGTGGGAACTGTTATTTACTAACACATTAAAATCAGGAAAAGACGTTAACCAATCGATTGCCGGGGTTCAGAAACAATACAGCTTTAACAAACCTATATTTTTTTCTCAAGCCATTAAGGATGATTTAGGAATCGATATTGATTTCCACACATCAGCCACAGTATATCGCTTTATGTCTGCATATTTTGATTATGGCATTGCTAATTGGAAAATTAAAAATCGTGATAAAGGAATGTGGTACCATTTTTGCGAGCTTCATAAGCATGCTAATTTTTTAGAAAGTCGATACAGAAAAAACTTATCGCAACTCATTAAAACACATTGTAAAAATTGCCCCATTGAATCAATAGAATCTATTATTGCTTCATTAGGAATTGATCAAAATTATATTGATGCTTTCTTATTTCAAACCTGCATTAAACATAAAGGTTGGGCAGGTTTTGTTAAAAGTTTGATCTTGCATCCCGAATATATTAAAACACCTGATATTAAACCAGATTACTTTGCATTTCTGGCAATTGTTATTTTGTGTGATTATGCAGCTATTTTAACATTTATGGAACCCCAAAAATCAGATGTTCGTTTTGAGAAGATTCCTAAACATAATGCTACTTTCTTAGCTAAATATTTCGGCATGATAGAAAAACACCCTGAACAGGCTCAAGCATTAACATCCGCATTACCTTATTTAACTGATTTTAATCGACAAGAAATATTTCATAAAGCTTATGAGCAAGCTCTGTATGATAAATTTCTATGTGCATTCTCCTCTAATAAGAAACCCACAAAACCACTTTCTTCTAAATATCAAGCTATTTGCTGCATGGATGATAGAGAGGAATCATTTCGACGATACCTTGAAATAAATCCCGATTGCGAAACATTTGGTTGTGCAGGTCATTTTGGATTGAACATTCAATACAAGGGTTTTTTTGACAAACGTTATCGCGCCCTTTGCCCCATCAATGTTACTCCTGAATATGATGTAACTGAACATGCAAAGCATATTAACCGATTTAAACTGCGAATTATTCATTGGCTTGGTGATTTTAAATGGCTTACCAGTGTTGGAACCAAAAGCGCAATCGGAAGTGTTTTTATTTCACTCTTGCTTGGGGCTTTTGGTATTTTTTCATTTTTATTAGATATCATTAATCCACGCATTGTTTTTGATTTAAAGCAACGATCATCTTCTTTTCTAAAATCAGCCGTAACCACAGAACTTGTATATGACATTCCATTTAAAAAGCGTGTTGATTTTGCGGAATCATTGTTGAAACTTATTGGTCTAAAAAACCATTTTTCATCCTACGTTTTTATTGTTGGTCATGGGTCCATGAGTTTAAATAACCCACACCGAGCTGCTTATGATTGTGGCGCTTGCGGCGGTGGTATTGGCGCTGTTAATGCTAGGCTAATTGCAAAAATATTAAATGAACATGATGTACGTGAATCACTGATTGAACGCAATGTTATCATTCCTGAATCTACGTTATTTATTGGCGCATATCATAATACTTGCAGTGATGAGGTTGAATTTTTTGATTACCCATCCAATGCCGAACTTGAAAAAATTCTTCAGGAAATTCGTCACGCTGCATTACTAGAATCCCAAGAGCGTTCACGACGATTCAGCAATTTGCCTTTGAAAAGAACACCCAATTACTATATAAAACAAGTTCAAGCGCGTGCTTATGATATGCGCCAACCCCGCCCTGAATACGGACATTCAACCAATGCACTATTAATCGTTGGCCCTAGAGCATATACTCATCCCCTTTTTTTAGATAGGCGTGCATTTTTACTTTCTTATGAGCCAGAACAAGATCATGATGCCGTTATTTTAAATACACTGCTGTCTGCTGTATTACCTGTTGTAACAGGCATTAACCTAGAATATTATTTTAGTTATATTGACAATGAATTTTACGGCGCTGGAACAAAACTGCCACATAATGTTAATGGCTTAGTGGGCGTAATGAATGGGCATTTAAGCGATTTGCGCCCAGGTCTTCCATGGCAAATGGTTGAGATTCATCAGCCTGTTCGTTTATACGTCACTCTTGTTGCCGATTTAAGCCATGTTAAAAAATTACTCATTGAGAATGAAATTCTGAAGCGATTAACTTGCAATCAATGGATTAACCTTGCTGTTCATGATATTCAGACTGATGGATTATGGGTATATCAAAACGGGGAATTTGTGCGGCATCATTCAACCCACACACCACCCATTTACTTCCCTCATGATCAGAAAATTTTATCCACCCGTGATCATCTTGACTTTGGTAAAATATTTTATGGAAAATAGCTTATACACTTATTTATTTTTGTATTTTACATTATCTTCATTGGGACGCTTTTTATGGGTTTTAATTGCCAGTGCCACCATACCCAAACCAGTAGCAGAGCGCCATGTGAGAAATATTGTTACTTATGGCTCTTTATTGGATTTTATACACCTTGGTTTAGGTTTTGGATTTTTTAGGCATATTATTAATCTAGATGCTTATAGCTTTGCATTAGCTGGGTTGGATTTTGAAATTTACTGGGATATTCCTGCACTAATATTTCTGGCATTTTCTATATTAACTATTAGCTTGATCAACCGGTTTTCGACTGTTTATTTGTTTCGAGATCCTTTTTATTTCAAATTTTTCTCCATTATTTACTTATTACAGCTTTCCCTTGCGCTACTGATATTAACAGAAAGTAGTCAGAGCATCTTTATTGGATGGGAATTATTGGGTTTATCATCTGTATTGTTGATTGCATTTTATGAATACCGTGCCTCTGTATTAAAGAACTCCCTAACAATTTTAGCTATTTACAAAGTTTCAGATCTATTGCTTTATGGTGCACTATTATATTCCGCTGCAGATGGGATTTTACATTACAACATGATTTCAAATCCCTATTGTTTAATGGCATTGTTAATGGCTTGTTTAATAAAATCCAGTGTATTCCCTTGGTTTTGGTTACCTCGCGCAGTCGAAGGACCTACGCAATCTACTGCTGTATTTTACGGAAGCCTTGCAACACATATACCTATTTATGTTTTTATTAACGCTTGGGAGGGGCATTCAATTCATAATTACCCCTATATGTATTTCATGGTATTTTTGATTCTGATAGCACTTATTTGTGCAAGCTTATTAAGCCATCGCATGAACGATGCTAAAAATTCTATTGCTTATTCGGTTATCGCACAACTAGGAATTATATACCTTGAGGTTCTCTTTGGATTTACAACACTTGCTATGACCCATTGCTTGCTTCATGGCATTTACCGTACTACTGAATTTTTGAAATCACCCTCTATTATTCATGCCAAACTATCTCTTGAAAGAGAGCGAAAATTAAGAACTAAACCCATTATTAAAAACATTATTCCCGAGAAAATACAGCAGTGGCTTTATAAATTGGCCTACAATGAATTCATTATTCCAAGGATATTAATGAATCAAATTGAAAGCTTCATGGGGTTATCTTCTTCCCGAATTAATCGCTCGGTTTTATCTTCTTATATTTTTTATAGCCTATCGATCCTATTAATAATTGAAATAATAACTGTATTATTTTTTGGGAGAAAATTATTACTTATTGAAGAACTGCTGATTTTAGCTGCATATTGTCTCAATATTATGGCACTTATCAATAAATATCGCCCTACGCTATTTTTTATTTCCATAGCAGCTTCAGTTATTGCCGCACTGATGATTCTCGCAGAAAAGATTTACCCATTTTTGGAATGGACGCTTGCCGCATCATTATTAATGATTATATATTTGGGCATCATGGCATACAAACAAAAAGGGTTGTTGCGTCCAACTGAAAACTTTAAAGGCCAAATGCATCAATCTGATTGGATTAATTTTTTATTACTGATTCTTGGCTTTTCAATTATCGGCATGCCCGGTCTTGGCACATTTTTTATATGGACAAAATTGGAGCATGCGCTTGTACCATTTTATCCGGGATTAATTTTGGTCGCATACACCATACTTTCACTCAATACTATTGTATTTTTTAGGTTTTATTATGTAAACTTTTTAGGGAAACATGACGAACTTAAACAGATAAAAGCAATCAGGTAGATAAAGGAAACAGCGATTATGAACATTCATAATAAAACTTTTTTAATCACGGGCGCGAGCAGTGGTTTTGGTTGGGCCTGTGCAAAAATGTTGGCATCGTTAGGTGGTCAATTAATTTTAGTCGCTCGAAGAGGTGATCGGTTATCTGAATTGGCTGAGTCGCTGCGTGAGCAAGGCTGCAACGTTTATATTCAGGTTTTAGATGTCAGCGATGCGCCAGCCGTTGATACCTTTGTTCAAAATCTTCCCAAAGAATTTCAAACCATCGATGGTTTAATCAATAATGCCGGTTGTGCAGTTGGCGTTGATACATTGGCCAATCTTCAATTGGATGATATGAATCAAATGATTGATGTAAACATCAAAGGATTACTGTATTTTACACGCGCTGTTCTTCCGATCATGCTAAAGAGAAAATCAGGACATATCATTAATATTGGTTCAACAGCAGCTTATAACGTGTATCCAACGGGCGGCGTTTATTGTGCAACCAAACATGCGGTTCGTGCGATTACTAAAACATTACGACTTGAAACAGCTAACACTGGTATTCGTGTGACGGAAATTGATCCAGGCATGGTTGAAACTGAATTTAGTTTGGTTCGCTTTAAAGGTGATGAAAAAAGTGCAAAATCTGTGTATTCGAACATCGCAAATCCCATTACCGCTGATGATATTGCCGATGCGATTGTTTATGCCATCACGCGTCCGCACCGTGTTAATATCGCACAAATCATGCTTTATGCAACTGATCAAATTGATCGATTACCTACATAAATGAAAAATAATCACACATATATTCTCGAATGGGCAACCGATTGCCTAATCTCTAAAGGGTACGTCCTACATCACCTGCCCGAAATCTTGTTGGAAACACCTTGGTCTAATGTAATCCGATTTTCAACCTCAGAAGGCAATGTCTATTTAAAACAACCAGCACCATCCATTTCGCAAGAATCAAAAATCACGCAGCTATTAGCGGATCAATTTCACGCCAGCGTGCCTGTTGTGATCGCTATCAACGATGATCGCCATTGTTTTCTAATGAAAGATGCCGGTCAACCTTTGCGTGAATATTTAAAAACTGAATTTCAACCAGACTTATTGTACCCAGCTATTAAGCAATATACCGCGATGCAACGTTCGACAGAAAATCATGTTGAACTGTTTTTTGGGTTGGGAGTTCCTGATTGGCGATTAGATAAATTACCTGAATTATATAATCAAATGATTAATGATGCTGAGATTTTAAAATTGGAAGGCGTCACAGAAAAAGAACTGCGACATTTGCACGATTTAAGCCCAAAGGTTGCAGAAGAATTCGAATTATTGTCTCAATACATCATTCCCGAAACAATCGTTCAATCGGATTTTAACGCCAATAATATTTTGATTGACCCAGATACAAAAAAATTAACGTTTATTGATTTAGGCGAAATAGTGATAAGCCATCCGTTTTTTTCTTTACATAATTTTTTTCGTAAAGAACTTGATCAAGATTATCATCAGCTGGAGGATGCTTGTTTTGAAAATTGGTTAGATTTGACATCCAAAACACAACTGTTAAAAGCCTTTATGTTATCTAAAAAATTATGGCCCATTTATTCGGCGCTGGTTCTTTACCGCATCATGCATTGCGTCGACTTGAAGGCTTTTCAATCTTTTTACGCCGATAGACCTAATCGACTAGCCGAGTTTTTTAGGGAATATATGAAAGCGTGATTTTAGATTGTTCCCGCGCCAAGGTCATCCCCGCTTTTACTTCGTCATTCCCGCTTTTACTTCGTCATTCCCGCGAAGGCGGGAATCTAGTCAAACCAACTCTTCATATAAATCCTTCCAACCTGGATTCTTCTCTTCAATCAATCTCAACTTCCAAGCTCGATTCCACTTTTTTATTTGCTTTTCACGCGTGATCGCTGCATACATATCGTCATGCAATTCATAATAAACCAAATCGTGCACATGATATTTTTCTGTAAAACCTTGTACTAGGTTATTTTTATGCTCCCAAATTCGTTTAAGTAAATCCGATGTAACGCCCGTATAAAGCGTTCCATTTCGTTTGCTGGCAAGGATGTATATTGCAGGTTGTTTTTCATTCATATTATTTTCCTGGGTTCCCGCCTTCGCGGGAATGACGAGCGCGCGGGAATGAGAATTAGGTCAAAAACTTAAAATTACCTCTCGTAATTTTGGATTGTTGAGTATCAACAAATAATCAAGAATTATTTGACGCATTGGATTTTCCAGCAAGCTCTTGCTCAATCGCTCTACTCTCTTTGTCAAAATCGGACTCAAAAAGCCGATCTTGAATGATGCGGTATTTTTCAAATTCACTTTCGGCGTACTCTTTGGCAATTTTTGCACTGATACTTCCCGAATTTTTTAGCACCTCATGTTCATCAAATTCCAAAAATTTATCTAAACGTTCCGCCCAATCTTCCATGCTCATAGGAATACGTTTTCTTGCTCTATTCTCGGCCAATTCTAAATAAGCACTGACAATATGCCCTAATGATTTCAACTCCTCATCACTAAGATAATTTTTTGCAATAGTGACATCGGTTTTAAAGATTTTACCTTGAGGCGCTTTTTCCCAAGTGGTTAATCCCATATAGGGTTTACCGCTATCTGCCCGATGTTTAATCAATTCTGGTGCCGTATGTCCATGAATCGCATAATGCAGTTTGTTTTGTACTTTTGCAAAGAATTCACGAGTGGTAGGGGCGTCTTTATTGTAATCAACACTGGTTGCATAAATATCAGTGATTTTTTGATAAAACTGCCGCTCACTTAAACGGATTTCCCGAATTTCAGCTAATAAATGCTCGAAATAATTTTCATTTAAAAAACTTCCATTCTCAAGCCGCTTCTTATCCAGAACATACCCTTTGATAGCAAAATCACGAAGCACCTGAGTTGCCCACTGGCGAAACTGAGTCGCTCGCTTGGAATTGACTCTGTAACCAACTGATATGATGGCATCTAAGTTGTAAAACTGAGTATTATAAGACTTGTTGTCAGGCGCAGTTATTCGGAATTTCCGAATAACTGCTTTCTCTTGTAATTCATTGGATTCAAAGATATTTTTGAGATGCTCATTGATTGTTGGGATAGTTACGCAAAACAACTCAGCCATTAACTTCTGGGTTAACCAAATTGTTTCATCCTCATAATGAACCTCAATCCCGCCTTCTCCCGCCTGCTGCGTAAAAATTAAAAATTCAGCCGTGCTATTGCGAATCATGAGTTTATCAGATTGCTTTTTGCCCATATTCCCGCTCTCTTCTATCGAAAATCTTCCTTATAATTTTATACTTATTCGTCATATTAAAGTGAACAACAGGAAAAAACAATCCCCTCATTTGGGTGGAAATTACCTTGAAGCCTTTTCATTTCTCGTTCAATCTGGAGAGCAAATTTAGAACCAAAAGTGGTTATCCGGAATTTCCAGACAACCACTCAGCTTTGTAATTACTTTGCATGACATTGCGCAACCCAAACAGTTGCGCCTCCACAATGCGGGTCTTCAATAGTATTCATTGCCAGTTTGAAATGATGCTCTTCCAGTAATTTTATATATTCTTCTTGCGACAACGAAGCATGATATAAATCTTCCCCGCCATTGTTGCCCCATACTTCTCCTTCTTCCGGTCCAGATGTAAATATCAAAATCCCATCATTCATGATATGACCTTCAAACACTTTGAACATTTTTCTTTGATCTTCTTTCGGCAAGTGGAAAAAACTATGCCACGCAATAATGCAATTAAATTTCTCACTCAGATTTAACTCACGCATATCTGCAACAATGGATTTCATTTTAGGAACACGCATTTTTGCAAGCTCAATTTGTTTTTTACTGGCATCAATGCCTGTAACTAAAAACCCCTTCTCAATAAAGTATTTTGCGATAGGTTCGCCCGTTCCGCATCCTAAATCAAGAACTTTGTCGTTAGGCTTTAGAAGATAAATGGCCATATCAAGATAGGGTTTTTCAAAAAGCTCTTGCGATCGGTGTTTATCAAACCAATCAGAAATTTTGTCATAAATTTTATAGACGTGCGTTTTATTTCGATTCACTGTCATTAAGAAACCTTTGCTTTGAGAAAAATAACCACCCTCTTGCGTGAATTCACCCACAATTTCAAAACCTGCTTTTTGATAGACGTGAATAGCGCGCGGGTTATTTTCCATCGGGTCAATTAAAAACCTATCTGTTTTTGGTTCAACCGTTTTAATAAAAAAATCCATGAACGCTTGCAGTGTTGTTGCTGCCAATCCTTTTCCAACATATTTTGCATTACCAATCCCAAAATCTAAACCATATGTTTTTCCTGTTTTTGAAAGATGCGGCAGCATGTAACGCGGTGGATTTGTTTCTGCACATTCCTCATGTGTCATGATTAAAGCATAAGGATCATCATCGACAAACCCTACCCAATACGAAAAAATACCACCAAAATAAGGCGCAGATATTTTCCTACCCTGCATGAAATCGACAATGTCATCGCGGTGTTCTTGACTGTTATCCCAAAATTCCTGCATGTGCGGTTCGCTTAGCCAGGAAAAAATAGTATCTTTGTGCTCAAGAGTTGCTTTTTTAAAGGTGATCATTTTATCTTTGGTTAAGTGCATCAACCACAGCCTTGGGATTATTATGAATAACTTGCAAGTAAGCACGAGCCGGCCCCTCAGGGCACCGAACACCCTGCTCCCATTTTTCAAGCGTTCTAAGTTTAAAGCCAAATGTATTGCAAAAATCTACACGAGAAAGATGCAACTCTTCACGAATAGCCTTAACATCGATTTCATCGGGTATATAAACTGTATGTGTCTTTGCATCTTTTTGCTTTCCGTTAGCATAATCAAGTGCCTGTTGTGCACCTCGTAATATGCTTTTGCCTACCTTACTCATGTCACACCTCATTCATAGCGTGCTATCAATTGCTGAATAACTTTCTTCAATTGATTACGATCGCTTTGTGTAATATTTTCCTGCTCGCTCTTTCTAAATACAGTAAACAAGAAAATGGGTACGTGGGTGTTGTGATAATAATAAATCACGCGCGACCCACCGCTTTTACCCTTGTGCTCTATACTCGCCCATCGGACTTTTCTGGCGCCACCCGTACCTTGAATAACATCCCCTGCCAAAGGATTATGAGCTATATATTCGATAAAATCATCCTTGCTTTGATTTGTCATGATTTTCTTTGCCTGAGAAATAAATTCCGGCAATTCAATTACCGTTTGGGCGATTTTCATTTTTATTATACCCCAATGGGGTAGGAATGTCAACCCCATTGGGGGTGCAGACATCCTACACAGTATGTTCACACGCCAACCATCTTACAAGGCTAGATCAAGTTTTCATACCCCCGAAACTCCTTGTATTTCAACCAAAATATTTTCATTATTAATCAGCTGAGGTATACTCAATCATGCCAGAACGTTTATTCAAAATTCTTCTCATATTTTTTATAGCCCTGTTTTGTTTATCGGTGGGTTTTAATAATATCGTCGATTATGATGTAAATTTTCAATTTTTAAGTCATGTGGTTTCCATGGATGCGATGAAACCCTGGTTTGATCTTTCTATTTCCGAAAGCCGCAGCATCACAAATCCATCTGTTCATGCGTTTTTGTATACTTGCATTATTACTGCTGAATTATCGGCAGGATTACTGGCTTTACTCGCCTGCCTTATGATGATTAAAAATATTAAAGATGATTCCAAATTTCTTCGAGCAAAATATATTTACTTAAGCGCAACGGCCATTATGATCACCGTTTGGTATTTTGGATTTAATGTCATCGGTGTGGGTTGGTTTTATATGTGGGCCAGTCAATATGACGCTCAAGCCACTGCTTATAATTTTGTGATATTTCTATTAATAAGCTTAATGTATGTAATGCGAAGGGAGTCAATATGAAATTAGGTTATGTGATTATTTATGTGCAACATGTTCAAAAGACATTGGAATTTTACGAACAAGCATTTGGGCTTAAGAAGTTATTCCTAGCGGAAAGTTTATTGTATGGAGAATTAGATACGGGCCATACAAAACTCGCATTTGTCGATGAAAAATTCGTTGAATCCAATGGAGTGAATTTCGTCACCAACCGTATTGAGATACAAAAGATGGCGGGTTTTGAAATTGCATTTGCAACACCCGATGTCACTTCCGCTTATCAACACGCATTGAAATCCGGATGCACGGATATTCATGCGCCCAAACAAACACCCTGGGGTCAAACCGTCGCTTATGTGCGAGACTTGAATGGCATTTTAGTTGAAATTTGTAGTCCTTTATAATTTATAATTGAAGCTTAATGGGCTCCATTTGTAGCCTATTAAGCTTCATTTTTCAACCTCGGGACCAATTTTGATTACATGCACCTCTTGAAAATTAGTTGCATAAATCACATAATAGTTGTATAATACAACTATTACTAAATTGTGAGGTATTTTATGCAGCCAGATACGCTAATTACACAGATTCGTTCAGCTTCCAGAGAGATAGTGAGGCAATTTGGCCTGCTCGACAATCGATTCTCTCGCCTTGGAACAGCCACACAATGCCATGCACTGGTTGAAATTGACACCCACGAAGTGC
>CAYUEL010000048.1:0-14484 GCA_964443025.1 uncultured Gammaproteobacteria bacterium
CATGCCAATTACTGTGAAAGCCTATACGGGTTATATTTCGTTTCAAGATGCGAAAATGGGTAACGGTATGTCAAACCCAGAAGCAGGCTATATTTTTTGTGAAACGGAAGAGCGTATTGCCTTAGAAGACAGATTAGACGAAATAGAAGGGGAAATAGCGAATAAGAAAAAATGGATTAAATGCTTAGGAACATTCTGCAATTATAATGCTTGTTTACCTTGTAATGAAAGCTTAGAGCATTCGTATGACCAATTAACTAATGAGCGAGATAACATTATTGGCATGAGTTCCATTAAAAACCATGGCTGTGTGGTTTACACGGCGATGGGTAACGGCGTACAATACAGTACTGATGTACTAAAGGCAAGCGCACCAGCCACCCGTAGGGCTGCTGGCCAGCTCTCCAATACGTAACACGAGGGTTGAATGTATTTTTTATACGGTGATAAAAAATTAACTCTGGATGAATTTTTGGAGTCGCTTCGCTCAACCAAATCTAAAGCGCTCCTTGATGATAACCTTGAACAACACCCAGAATACATCAACGTCGCACTGAATGATAAGGTTATTTTTGAAAAAATGGGTGGGCCGGAAGGTATTAAAATTTTTTCATCCTGTAGTTTAGAAGTTTGCCAGGCTGTGATAGCATCGAATGCCTATCAGTGTTTTGATGAAAAAATTAAGCAGGAAATAAAAACTAGAGAGCAAAACTTATACACCGAAAAATGCCGCTTTGCGCACAAAGCAGGTAAGCAAGGGAACCGCTGCACCATAATCTAGAAGTTTGCCCGCTATAATACTGTGGAATTTTCTATATGGTCAAAAAAACTAAGGACGTCCAAGAATAAAAATAACCGCCGCTGCGCTATAAACTTCAACAGCAGCGACCTATTTTGTACCGTAATCTCCACGATAGGAAACGACCCGCTAAATTAATAAATTAAAAAACCGTATTCTTTCTTTAATCAGTTAAATTAAAGGAGAATAGATATGTTAAATGCATTTAAAAAAGGTCTTTTCTATGGCTTTGGGTATGTATGTGGAAAAAATGTGATAGAAGAAGCAAAGAAAGCATTAGAGAATATGCAAAAGCCACCCTCAACCCCTAAGCAAAAATAAACCTAACGGCATGGTGATAAACCATGCCGTTATTATTTAGATACCGTAAAAATTACGCTATTCATGTTTCAAACTACATGTTAAAGTTAGTTTAAAGATTTCAAAAGAAGGGGGCAATTATGTATATTGATTCTTCTATGTTACCGGGATGTTTTTCGGTTGTTAATTTAGATAATCATTTTATTGCTGCCAATGATAATCGCATTAAACTGTTCGGGTTTAAGAGGCTTGAGCAGCTTGTTGGAAAACATTACAGTGAACTCCCTTGTAAGGCGGCGTTGCAAGCCAATGTTCATGACCAACAAAACAAGCAAGTTTATCAGACAGGGAATTTAAAATTTTTGGATTATACCTGTTATGTGGATGATACTTGGAAGCTTTTTATTGGGGAGAAAAAAATATTGTTCGATGCCAATAAAAATGTGCTGGGTGTTTGTGGTCATTCCATCGATATTACAAATTCGAAATTAATTGATATCGCTCCTTTTCTGATGGAGAATCAACAAGGAAAAACTATTTTTCGGAAAAAACAATTTTGTTATACCCTCAGCGATAAAAATGATGATGGCCTTTTATCTCAAAGGCAACAAGAATGTTTGTTCTTTTTATTAAAAGGTAAAACCGCTAAAGAAATTGGTAAGCTATTAAAACTTTCGTCAAGAACAGTAGAAAGTTACATTGATCATATTAAGTTTAAATTTAATGTGAGCTCGAAAGCCGAGTTAATTGATTATGCGATTTCACAGGGTTATATAAATATACTTCCGGAGAGTTTGATTAAAACCTAAGGGGATAAATCTCTTTTATCAAACCCTCCTGCCAAGCGTATCATATTAAATAAGTAATTAAGATAACACAATTAAAAACGATTAACGCCAATAGATTCCCTGATGTTATAATCCTTTTGTTAAAAACACAGAAGGATTGAACATGCTACAAAAAATTCGTGAAAAGACTCATGGCTGGTTTGCTTGGGTTCTTATTGGTAGTATCGCCGTTGTATTTATTTTTTGGGGAATATCAGGTTCGTTAATGAGTTCGCCTGAAGGCGAGGTGATTGTTGAAGTCAATGGTGAGAAGATCACCGAGCGTGATCTACAAACCACGTTTGAACGTTTGGCACAACAACAGCAATTGGCGCAACTTTTATCCGGTATTCAACAACCACAAATTAATGAGCAGTTGATTCGTAATCAAGCATTGCAAGCATTGATATTAGAAAAAGTATTAACCCACCAAGCTACAAAAGAAGGTTACGCTGTTAGCCGTGAAATGGTTGATAGCCTCCTTGTGCAAATGCCACAATTTCAAGTGAATGGCGAATATTCCAGCGAACAATATGAACGCATGATTCGTCAATTAAACTTCACACCCGAAAGTTTTCGTGAAACGGTGAAAGATGAAATGATGATTGCGCAAGCAGAATCCACTTTCACAGACAGTATTTTTCTATTGCCTTATCAACTTAATAACGCTGTTGCATTAGTGAATCAAACACGTGATGTTCAATACATTATTTTCACTGGAAAAGATTTTCAAAAAGATGTTACGGTGACGGATGAAAATATCGAAGCTTATTACAATGGGCATCAAAATGAATTCATGACACCTGAAGTAATCAAAGTGTCTTATGTCATGTTAGATAAAAATAAACTGATAGAAAAAATAAAATCCACATTAAAACCTAGCGATCAAGATTTAGATGAATATTATCAAAATCATATTAAACTTTATGCGAAACCTGAACGTCGTTCTGCGCGTCATATTTTAATTGCGACTAATCCAAATGCTGAAAAAGAAGAAGCTGCAGCAGTAGAAAAACAAGCGGAATCCATTACGCAACAAGCGCGTGAAGGAGCATCTTTTGCTGAATTAGCACAAGAATATTCACAAGATCCAGGTAGCGCAAGTAACGGCGGAACTTTAGGGTATTTTGGCCGTGGTGAAATGGTACCTGCTTTTGAAGATGCTGTATTTAATGCACAACAAGGTGAAATTGTTGGGCCTATTAAAACAGAATTTGGATATCATATTATTTTAGTAGAAGATATTGAACAACCCGAAGTTCAACCTTTCAATGAAATTAAAGATGAATTGATTACACAATGGTACGATAATCAAATTGAAATTCAATTTGAAAACGATCTTGCCGAAATGGACCAAATGGCATTTGAAAACCATGATAGCCTTGATAGCGTTGCGGCAGCATTTGATGTTCCTGTACAAGAAATGACGCTTACGTCTGAATTGGATAAAAATCCTGAATTAGCACAAAATCAAAAAGTGTTGATGGCCATTGGCACAGAGTCTGTGCTTGTGAATCGCCAGAATAGCGATTTAGTACGGGTTTCTCCAACACAAGGCGCAGTATTTCGCGTTTCGGCACATGAAATGCCTACGTTAAAACCATTGGATGAAGTGAAAGATCAAGCAAAAGCAAGCTTGGTTAAGTTCCAAGGGCTGCTACTTGCACGCCAGAAAGCACAATCCATTGTGAGTGAGTTTGCTGCGGGTATGGATCCACAGGTTATTGCGCAACAAGAAAGCTTCGCATGGAAAAACGTGAAGAACTTAAGTCGTCATAATTTTGATATACCTTATGAAGTGGTACAAGCGGCGTTTGGCGTACCTTTCCCCGGTCAACCTGTGATTACTGGCATGGATATTTTCCCAGATCAAGTCGTTGTGGTGTTGATTAATGGCGTTCGTCCTGGTGAATTGGATAAAGACTTTGCAACAGAAATGTTGGAAGAGTTTCAAGCGGGACTTGCGCAATTCAAAGCACGTCGTGATTATAATTTCTACTTAGTGCAAGCTGGGAAGGATAATGACGTAGAATTCACGGCGGATCAGGACAAGCAGCCAGCCGCAGCGGCCCCTACCCCTGAAGATCAGGAAGAGTAAAAGTTAATATTAAACCAGAACCGCTTGCTCGCTACAACAATCTTGTACGTGAGCCGCGAACTAAGAGAGCGGGCCAGGGTGAATGAATCCAGAGACCAGAACCGCGCACGTCAGTAAGCGGATGTAGTAAATCACAACCCATCACAGCCGCTCCATAACTGTCGCTGTTCTGATGTCAATTTCCCCCCATTTGAGGGGGTTACAAATTAAGAAAAATAAGGTTTAATGGGCGGGGGAGGGCCTCATTTTTTATTTTGTAAAAGAGATGAAGAACTACCTTGACCCCCTTGATCACTTTGTAACGCAGAAGAACTGTTATTAGGAGGGCTTCCTTGAGGTGTAGAACCCGTTGAATCGTTTCGAATAGAACCACTGAAGCTTTCTTGAGAAGGATAAGAAGCAAATGATACCTTTCCTTTGCCTTTTTCAGTAGTGATCGGAGCTTGGTTAAATAAGCCGCTTTTGATGCCTGGAGATGCGGTAAGCGGTTGAACTTCTTTTGTTAGCTGTTCTAAAAATAAAAAGAATGCATCTTCACTTAGAGCTCCAGTTTTACAGCGTTCTTTTGCTGCATGTAACAGTTTAGCGTCTTCGTTAGATAGTACTAAACCAGCTTTTTTAGTATGTTCAGGCGAAGGTGTTCGGCTTCTCTGCTCAGGAGACGACGATGTTTCTTTTTCTTTGATTTGCACGGGGAAGGAGAAATGTCTACCAAATAATATACCAGCGACACCGGAGAGAAGACTTTGCATTGTATCTATTGCTTGTGGTTCAGCATAAAGTATATTGCCCTTAAAAAGCAAAAAATAGGCAAATTCAGTTATGGAATGCATCATGCTGCCTACAAATGCTTTTTGCAGCCCATTTTTATTCGGTTGAGAGGCAAGTTTGTTTTTTACTAGTACCTGCAATGTTTTGCGATCAAAATAGGGGTAGGCTGCAGCCACTATTCTTATATAAACCGCGCATGCTTTAATATCTTTGGCATTATCTTGTTCCAGTTTTACTTTTGCACATTCAAGGGCGCTGTTAAACGTAGTTGTATCAATGCTTAATGCATCGCACAAATAAGGGATGTCAATGGTTGAGGTTGCAATATCTTCGAATTTGCAATAAGTAGAATCCGCAGGGAAATCAGTGCCGTTAAAAAGTCGTTGTCTTTCAGATTCATTGGCTTTCCTGGCTATCTCTTGTCCATGTTGAATGTGAGCTATGGTGATAGCAATTGCGTTAATAAAAAAATTGTCTTGTTCGCTACCCGCTTCATGTCGGAGCCCTTCCATGTCGTGAATACGAACGGATAAATATGGATCTTTTAATGAAAGTGCATAACCGTCGTAGTGGTGAAAGAACTCGTTTTCATTGTAAGTGACTTCGGTGCGTTGCCCGAGGATGTCCCTGGGTTTGAGGGAATAGGCTTTTAATGCATTGTCTGTTGCTTTGCATATATGTTTTTTGTTGTCAAAGACCCAATTATTGGTTCTGCTAAAACCCGCCTGTCGTGCATCTTTTGGGTGTGCTGCTTTAAAAACGGGGTTATAGCTTCTTTCGTTTGAGGGTTCATTACCTCGATTAAGGTCAAGATGCAGAGAATGATACTGATTGAATGCATTGACGGCACCACATACGTACAGGTTAATTTCCACAGAAGGTGTGCTTTCTGATAATCGCGATAATCTTGGTTTAAAAGAAGCCTCTAAAAAATGTTGTAACGGCGCGCCCTTGTAATACTCTGTGGTAGGGCTTACAAGAATATCCCCGTCACCTGGAACTATAAAATCATTAGCCATGTCCAACTCGCTGAAAAATATTTAACTATTGCTATAAATATTTCATATATTACATAAGGTTATGCTAAGCTTAATTGGGTCCATTTTAAACCCATTAGGGCCAATAAGCAAGACCCATGTCTTAATGAGATAACTCAATTGTGGTTTTGGGCAATACTGTTAAACTTAGACGCATGATGGACAATTTAATACAAGATAAGTTTTTTAATCAGATACCCGGGCATCTTTATTGGTACAGCAAAGAAGGCATTATGTGGGGCTGTAACCAAGAGCATGCCGAGAGTTTTGGTTTTAAATCGCCACAACAGATGGTAGGTATGGATATTTATCATTGGTTGGCTAAAACATATAAGGACACAGAATATTCTGATTCTCTTAGGAAATCAAATGAATTAGTATTCAGGGGTAAAACGTTATTGTATGAAGAAACATTCAATGTGCATGGGAAACAAAAAACCTTCATTTCAAGAAAACTTCCACTTAAAAATGATCAGGGTGAAATTATAGGGCTTATTGGCAATTCATTGGATATTACTGAGCAAAAAGCCCTTGAACAAACGCTAAGTACAGAGAAAAAAACTAAAGACATGTATCTTAAAAATATATTAACAGCAGATTTGCCAGTAACATTTTATTGGATGGATCGGGAAGGCTATATTCTTTGTTGTAATGAATTTCAGGCAAAAATTTTTGGATTAAAATCTGCTGCTGAATTTTTGGGAAAAAGAGGCGTTTATTATCTTGGGGAAATAAATGGTTGGACCAAAGCAGCATGCGACGCCGTTCGTGCCAATGATTTTGAAGTGATGGAAACCGGTAAGACTTTGGCACGGGAAGAATACTTTGTAATAGATGGCATTGAACATACATTGCTCTCTCACAAAGGCCCTCTTTTAGATGATGAAAACAACACCATCGGCATTTTCGGTTTCTCTGTTGACATCACCGATCGAAAATTGGCAGAACAATTAAAGCTTGAAAAAGCAGAAGCCGAACAACGCGAAGAAACCATGCATTTACTCGCAGCTAGTATTGCGCATGAAATGCGTACGCCCCTCGCGGCGATCGATACGGGTGCTGCGAGCATCGCGAAATATTTACCTGAATTGATGGAAGGTTATAAAAAAGCAAAAGAGCAGGGATTGGATGTTCCTTACATTACACCATCGAACCTGCGATTACTTGATGAAACGGTTGGAAATATCAGGCACGAAGCGCGAGAAGCGTTTTCAGTGGTGGATATGTTGGTATTTAAATCGGGATTATCAGGCATTGAAACAAAAAATTTCAAAACATGTAGCATTAAAGAATGCATGGAAGTAGCATTGGAACGTTATCCATTTGATGAACATGAACGTAAATTAATGCATTGGAAAGAAGATGATTTTGAATTTTTTGGTGATATCACATTAGTGACTCACATTTTATTTAATCTTATTAAAAATGCACTTTATTATATTGCTGTTGCAAGCAAGGGTGAAATTACCATCTGGGTAGAAAAAAATAAACATCATAATAAATTACATTTCAAAGACACAGGGAAAGGCATTGAGCCAAACGTATTACCCCGTATTTTTGAGGCTTTTTATACTACATCGAGCGTTGGAACAGGCGTTGGTTTGGCATTCAGTCGGTTAGCCCTTCAAAAAATGGGTGCCACGATTGAATGCTTATCGGAAGAGGGTAAATACACAGAATTTATTTTGACTTTCCCTATTCTTACCCCTGCCAAAAAATAAGCTATAATTACCCAATCCAGAGGAGGATATGACTATGACGACAAACACCCATACAAAAAAGAAAGCCGTGGCTTATCATTGCCCCACAACAGTGATATTAATTGATGATAATGAAAAATTTTTAAAAAATCTCATACCTTCATTATCACAAAGTAAAGCTGTTTATCGTCCTTTTACAGATCCTAAAGCTGCATTAAAGTTTTTTCTAAAAGAATATGAAAGTAATGATTTAATTAAACGTTGCATTGAACAAGAAGAAGATCCTAGCCGTTGGCATCGTAATATTGATATTAATATTAAGCCAATACGTGATGCCGTTTACAATCCTAAACGTTTTGAACATGTCACCGTTCTTGTGGTGGATCACGATATGCCAGAGATGAACGGATTAGATTTATGCCGCGAGTTAACAGATTTCCCAATTAAAAAGATATTATTGACAGGTGTTGCCAGTGATAGGCAAGCAATACATGCATTTAATGAAGGTGTGATAGATGCGTTTATCAACAAAACATCACCTGACATGGAAAATTTATTGAATGAAAAAATACAAGATCTCGCACGAAAACAGCTGGAAGAAGAAACAAAAATCGTGATTGATAATATTGTTTATCCAAGACCTGGCTATGAAGCTTCTTGCTTAGGCGAATCTGTATTTGTGGACTTGTTAGATGAAATCATCGAAAAGAATAATATTTGTGAATATTATTTATCCGAAGAAAATGGTAGTTACGTGATGTTCGATGAATTAGGAAAACCTAGCTGGTTGGTTATTAAAGACAAAGACGAAATGGAAGCCGATTATTATTTAGCCGATGATAGTAAAATCAAGCCTTCTGCTGAAGTATTAAAAGGTTTAAAAGATCGCACGTTGATCGTTAGCATGTTCGACAGAGTCGATGAAGAAACACCTGCTGTAGAATGGAAAACAAAAGGGTTATTGCATTCCGCAACCCCCTTAAAAGGTAGATCAGAAACCTATTATTACGCGTATATCAAAAACCCCGATGCCCATACATTAGCGCACGATAAGATTGTATCCTTCCGAGATTACCAAGAACAGATGTAAGGGAACCACTTGTTTGGCTTCAGTTGGAGTATCGTCTTCAGCCAAACAGCCCAAATTTTCTTGTGTTTGGCTGAAACCTTTAATATATTTAGAGCCAAACTCGACATTTGCGCTGATTCTTTTAAGAAAGGCAGTATGTTTAGCCGAGAGTATGAGCGTATTTTCATTAGCAGTTTAAACAAAAATCCACATTACGAAAAAATTATTCATTATTTGAGCTTGCGTCGATTTGCCACACGCGATGAAATAACCAAACATCTCAATGTTAAATCAGGAGGAAGAGTCCATCTGTGATTACCGATATGGAAAAAAACTGGCTTTATTCCCTAATCATAAAAACCAAACCATTAAAAAAGTATTGATTACAACTTACGGAGCAACTTCGAGCATTACTTCCCATCCATAAAAATATGGATGGTTGAAATTTAAAATTTCCCCCCAAATGGGGGGGTTACAAAAAAATCTTAGCTGATATTATCAGTAAATCATATATCCAACAAGTCAACGGATTCATTATGATCCCCATAACGTTTGGAGGGTGTAATTTTTAGAGGCGTTGTAACATCATGACTATCAGTACTTATCGAGCAGCAAAGAAAAAGTTTGAGCAAATTGGATTCAATCCAAAAAAGGGGAATTATGCTCAGCTAACGAATAGCTATCTTGGCGATTTACCGTATTTGGGTGCAAAAGAAAAAGAAGCTCTTAGAAATATTTTCATTAAATTTGCCGATTTACAAGACAAGCTAAACCATGAACAGGTTAAATTTAAAATCATTAATGTGTTTATAAACAACTTGCTTTGTTTGGCACAAATATATTATCGTTTTGAAAAGAACAAAATGAAGCGGGGCGATACGGATCTTTTTTCCAAGGTAATTGATAATATTAAAACAATCATCGATGGATATGAGAGAATCAAAGGAAAGGAATCCGATACTGATTATCGGTTTATTATTTTGGAAATAGAAAATGCAGTAGATGAATTAAAATGCCCTGTAGTAGTACAAGAAAATCATACAAACGATTCGCATGAAATAACCCCTCAAGATACTACTGACGTTCTAATGTTTGAATTAAAGGGAAAAACACTTGATCCACGAATCATTCTGGGTTTGACATTCATTTTGATAGCAACAGCCAGTATTACATTGTCTTTGTCTTTAGCCACAGATTTGTTACCTCATCTTGACAAAATTTGGAGTAGCGATAACCCAGATCGTATAGCAAAGGCTACGGCAACGGCTGTTCCTACATTACTATTGTTACCCGCAGCAACACAAACGCCAAAGGTTATCCACGCTTATTCAAGTTTAATGAGGCCTTAACTTAAAATATGTTAAAATAATTTTAATGTGCTTAGATAGCAAGATGAAGGGAAAATTTTTTGTATAACAGAAACATTCAGTCATTGCATCAAGCACAATCTATAATAGGGGAATTATTAACACTATTTGCCCGATACCCTATTCCCAGTCTCAGAGGGATACCTGCTTATCAAAAAAACATTTTACCCCAAGTGATTAAAAAGGCGGATGAACTTCGAAGTCTGTTCTTAAAGATTGGTTCTAGTAGATTACAAAGGAATTTAGCTTATGAAATATACGACATGGGTGAGCATCTAAGTAAAATAGTTAATGCGAATAATAATATGCAAAGCGCTAGAGATTTCAAAATAATAGCATTATGCTGCGGTGTTCAAATGATCGGAGGTTCGATATTGGCATTTTATGGTATGCAAAATTACTTAGCTGGAAACATATTAACAGGTTATATTGCATTTCCATTAAATACAATTGGTGCAATAGCAGGCGGTATTGCAGGACCTTTATTATATCGAAACGGTCATGCGAAAGGTGTTCGAGCTCCGCTAGAATTAAAAGATGCCCTGAGTAACTATTTGTTTTCGCTAAGAAAAGTTTTTATTACAATAAGTGCTAAGCAAAAAACATCCATTGGTCGGCTTTACGCATGGTGCAATAATTTAAAACAATATTTATTTGGCGCGAAGGAGGCAGGTAGTGAGATCAATCAAATGGTTATTGAAAAAATTTTGAGGCAGCTTAGTATGATTGAAAATACTCTTGCTTGTCATGTATTGAGTGAGAGCCTTACCCTCGAAAAAAATAATATCGTTCCCCTACAAATCCGTCAAATAATTGAGTTGGCAAATAGATTAGAAAGTGGGTCGATCATAGGAATTGAAGTCACAGCTGCATGTTCAAAACTAATTTTAAATACTTACTCATCGCATAAATTGTCCCCATTTTGGGTCAGGTACGATAATCCTGTTCGGAATACTCTTTTAATATATAACAATGAACAAAGAATAGAACGGTGGAAAACTTTGCCTTTACCTTTGCTTTTGTCTGAGCTAGGTTTAGCTGCACCTGAATACTGCGAACTTGCGCTTAATGATAGCAGAGTACTAGACAGGCTTTCTGAGGGAAATATTGTTAAACTTGCTAGTTTAAGTTTAAAAAGTTGTGAGGCAGTTAAGAGTAATGAGATTTTTTTATACTTGAGTGAAGATTCAAAAGAAAAAATAAGCAATGCAGAAAGGGATTTAAAATCCAATTATCTATTTAAATATTAACCTTCCTCACCACCATCATAATAGACGCAGAGCTTAATAATTACACTCACACTAACATATGATATGATAAACGCAAAATAATAACTAAATATTTCCAAACTCAATGCAACATATTGAATTTACTACCCTCTCTTCAGGGCTAATATATTCATTAACTTGACTGAGGTTATCATTTATGATATCATATAAAAACATGAACATTAGGAGCTTAAAAATGCCTAAGCAAAAGAGACCGCCGCTCAGTGAGCTTAAAAATAAACTACTTAAAGATAAAAAAAATAAGATGCTATATGAGTCGCTCGAAGCAGAATTTAGGTTGCTTGAGCAGATGATTGAAGCGAGAAATGAAGCCGGATTAACACAAGAAGAAGTTGCCGATCGCATGGGTACAAAAAAATCGAATGTTTCTCGATTAGAAAATAGCTTATTGCAAGATCCATCCCCAACATTGGCCACTTTAAAAAAATACGCAGCCGCAGTGAATTGCCATATCGAAATTAATTTAGTCTCGAACCGTGGCTCATGAAATCTTCCTCACCACCATCATAATAGGTGCTGCGCCTAACACGTTGATCGGAGTTGTTGCGCCGATACCATGATTAAGATGATCTTGTAATGCGTATTTGTTAAGTTTATCATGTTTCAGATAACCGATTTTTATTTCACCTTCTAATGTTTCAACAATACAAAGCGCATTAAGCGCATTCGTTAGTTCTTTGCCGCTGAAGCGTGTTCCAATAACATATTCGCCTGCATGCAATGTAGGTGCAAATGCATCGTCTTTTACCAAGGCTGTCATGGTATGGGGATCTTGTTGGCTTAATACATGCACTGAACGTTCAAAGCTCAAGGGTTCATGGGTGAGTAGCACTTCAATAGGAATCTTTTCAGGAGGATTGCCAACGCCTTCTAATAGCCATGTTGTTGTAACTCGAATACCCAGCTTCTGTGCAACGGCGGCGAGGTATTCTGCACCAGTCTCAGTCAGCCCGCTCTTAAAGCCTTCTTCCCAGTTTCGAATATTGCTTTTGGGAATCCGTGGATGATGCTCCGCAAGCTTAGTGCGTGATAGATTTAAAAGCTTTCTAAGCAAGCGAACCCGCTCACTTTGTGCTTTTCTAATTTTTGCCGAAGTTTCAGTCACTTAAGAACCATCCGGAAAAGTATGGATAATGCGGTATGGACAATATCCTACACGATTATCAGAAATACTCCATTGATTCTTGCCTGTTTTGGGTCCATTATGAACCCTATGGGGGTTGAAAATAAACCCAACAGTAGGGCAAGTATAGTCCATTTTAGAACAGGTTTAACATCATCGCAAGGAAGCAAAAACATGTATAGCCTGTAGGAGCGATGAGAAGGTGTCAGATGATCAATTTCTCGTAGAGAAGCTGAACTATACGGCGATACGGCTGCTTGAGGAGTTTGGGAATAATATTCCCACACAGCGGCAAATTGATTTGATGGAGCGCCTTTTATCGAGCGTGTGCATTGATAGACGATTGTTACTTAACAATTCTTTATCAGAGCAAGAGAAGGCTTGTTTATATTGGGCAGCAAGGGGAATGAGTTCAGCAGAAACAGCAAAGTTGATGAACATCGCTGAATCAACGGTGGACACACACCGCCACAAGGTAAAGCGAAAATTGCGATGTAAAAGCATAGCGCATGCTGTTTTTGAGGGGCTACGATTTGGGTATATTGTTGGAGGTTAAAATGCAATTAACAATTGAGCAAAAAGTAAATATGTTGGCCATTGAAATACTCGAGTTGTATGGAAATGAAAAACCAACACAAGCGCAAATTGACATGGTTGAGCGATTTATCCTAAAACATGAAGATGATAAATCTGCGCTTGATTTATCTCCCAAATTGGTATGAAATATGAGGACGTGGACACCGGGTGCACTAACACCCGGCGCCACTGACCACTAACAGTATGAGGACTACTGCTATGGCTGGATATATTTTAAGATATCTACGTCACACCCGCCACCCTTATGGGGGGCTCCCAATCAAAATATTCTTTTTGATTTACGTAAATCTATGGCATTCATGCATTGGTTCGATAGCAGAGCGAACCAAGCGTGTGTTATGGTGCGTTCAAAAAGATTGTTGGGTAACTTTCATAAATGGCGGGTGGTGGTCACCTAATGCTTTAACCGGAGGATACGCACATGTATGAGCTCAATTTTTTACTTGTCGAAGATGAATTGGTTAGTAGCGTTTATATTCAACATTTAATGCTGCAACAGGGTTTTAAATCGCAAGCAGCAAGAACAGGCATTGATGCTATTGAAAGATTTAAATCCCCTGATAACAGATTTGATTATGTTTTATTAGATATACATCTTCCCGATATGACAGGCATTGAGATAGTAAAAGAAATGCGTGCATGGGAAATTATGCAAGAACGTAAGGAAGAACAAAAAGCAATAATTATTGGGATGTCTTCACTTATGAATGCAAAGTTGAGACAAGAATGTTTGGAAAGTGGAATGCAGGCTGCTTTTCATAAACCTTTCACGAAGGAGCAGATATTGAAAATCGTAAAAGATCATGGAAAAAAAATAGCAGGATATGAGTACGAAAAATATGCAAATAGACATCTCCTTGAAGCAATTCGCGGCATTAAAATTGTATAATCTGGGTTATACGCGAAAACAAGCATCCGAAATACTGAATATATCGGAACATACATTTGCATGGTACCTGAAAAAAATCAGGCAAAAATTCTGCGTGAGAACTCGAAAAGAAATGCTAGAGCTAGAGCACCAGTTGAATAGTACCTTAAAAATTTATGATCAATATTGTGATGGCGAACAAGATAAATAAACACATGGATAGGATTGAAAAAGTTTTTTTAATGAACCCAAGGAAAGAATGATAAAAAGTTCTGCGTATGGAATGAGCATATTGAAATTTTACATCATTATTTTTATTTTTCAATCCGAAACAATCATTTCCCCCCAAATGTGGGGATTTCAAAATTTTTCAAACTGATATTATGTTTTGTATCGATGCAGTCGTCATCCCCGCGCCCAACCGTCATTCCCGCGCCCAACCGTCATCCCCGCGCCCAACCGTCATCCCCGCGAAGGCGGGGATCTAGGAAAATAATATGAATGAAAAACAACCTGCAATATACATCCTTGCTAGCAAACGAAATGGAACACTTTATACGGGCGTTACTTCAGATTTAATTAAGCGAATTTGGGAGCATAAAAATAACCTAGTACAAGGTTTTACAGAAAAATATCATG
>CAYUEL010000049.1:0-14431 GCA_964443025.1 uncultured Gammaproteobacteria bacterium
TACATCCGCTTGTATCGTCATTGCGAGGAGTGCGTAGCACGACAAAGCAATCCACTACTTAACTAGAATGGATTGCTTCGGCTCTGCGAGCCTCGCAAAGACAGGGTATCTCTCTGACGTTCGCGGCTCACATACAGGATTGTTGCGAGCATCAAAGCGGATGTGCAAATCTACGCATAAGCGCAGCCTTCCTTTCATGTTACAATTCTCACCCATGAAACCTTACGATGAATCCTTCATGCAAATGGCGCTGGAACAAGCGCAACACGCAGCAGCAAGCGGCGAAGTGCCTGTCGGCGCGGTGTTGGTGTATCAACAAGAAGTCATTGCAACCAGCCATAACCAACCGATTGCGTCTCACGACCCTACCGCCCATGCGGAAATCAATGTATTACGCGCCGCGGGCAAACGTTTGGGAAACTACCGTTTAACCGATTGCACCCTCTATGTAACCCTCGAACCCTGCATGATGTGCGTGGGCGCGATGATTCATGCTCGCATTCATCGCTGCGTATATGGCGCCCCAGACCCTAAAACCGGCGCTTTAGGCAGTGTAATCGACCTTCCTCAATTAGCCCGTTGGAACCATGCTTTAACCTACGAAGGCGGGATATTGGGCGATGATAGCGCATTGATTTTAAAGAAGTTTTTTGAGTCAAAACGATAAGGCCTTGTCATTGCGAGCATGTTTTTATGATTGTCATTGCGAGGCCCACAGGGCCGAAGCAATCTATTCTTGATTAATGGATTGCTTCGTCTCGCTTCGCGCTTCCTGGCAATGACGGATACCCCCCATTTGTAACAAGTTGTAAATCCGACACATTTTGTCACAAACTGGCCTTTTACTGGGGTTTAAAATTTTTTATAATGAAACTATTGACCTGTTACTAATCTTCCCGTAGACTGGTCAAATTTAGTTGATTGAATTAACTGGGTTTATCAGGATTTGGAGGCGATATGCGCAAATCACGGTGGGAACGACAAGGTTTACCCGTTACCTTTACGGGTGTTTATCCAGAACATGTAAATCTAACTCCAGCGGGTGCCATAAACTATATTCATAAGTTCATTCCATCCTCAACTGATACCAACGAACAAGACGATGATCTGCTTTTAGTGGCTTATCGTGATGATGATGATACGTCTGTTATAAAATTTAAAGTAATAGAACTGGAGACAGGCCCCTTTCCTTTTAATTCTAGTTGCGCACGCTACCGCAGACAACAACTTCTCGATGCCATGGGAACTTTTGGTAGCCGTGGTGTTTTAACACCCGACATGATTGCGTTATTGGAATCATTGCAAAAAGATGAAAACGGCAAACGCTACTGGGCGAACTGGGCAATGGCATTAGGCCTTCCACTCGCTGCTTCGGATGCAATTTGGCAAGCAGGTTGTTTCATGCTAGGAAGCATGACGGGCGATGCCGAACATGGTCTGATAGGCATGACTGTAGAAGAATACATGATTTTTGGATTTCCTGTTGGGCTTGCTATGTTATCCGGGCTTTTGTTTTATTGGCTTTTGTTACAGCAATACAGAAGCGCAAACGACTTGAGCTTCGTTAATGACAACGTTCCCGATCATATTAAACAAGCTTGCGCTAAACAAGGTCGCCAGTTAATGGTCAAAATGTTTGCGGCGGTTTCTACGTTCACGCTGATGGATTACGTATTAGAAGAATTTGCGCTGGATTGGTTGAATAAACACATTGCAACAGACAATCTTGGATTTGATTTTCATGAAATGAATGGGAATTCTCCACTCGGTTATATACCGCTTCCTGGCGAAATGGCGTTGGTGTTAAGTTTAATTATTGGTGCTGCCGCAGCGCTTGCAGTCGTTGGTACGGCCATGGCACAAGACAAGATGGATCACGGCAAATTAACGGCGGGCGCAAGTTTTTATCTGGCATTAGCGGCCAGTGTGATTGCGGGTGTTGTGTTTTGGTGTTTCATGGCTTATTTGGGCGCGGACTTGCGCGTTACCGATGCCTTGGGTACAAATGGTGCGCAATACGGTTTAGCGACCTTTGGTACATTGCTATTAGTGGCTTTATCGTTTAGAGCGTTGCCTGCATTTCAAGATGGTTATGATAAAGCATTTGCGATTCCTGCAAAAACTCATCTGGCTTTGATGGCAGGTTTTGCGGTTATAGCAGTGACATGTGCTATTGTTGGATTTTCTCTTGCTACATTCCCCATGGATATGGGAGGTTCGGATTACAATCTATTGGATTCGATTTTTAGCTCAGGATTGGATAAAGCTGTTCAAGACCCAAGCGCAGGTGAAAGTGCCGGTTTGGGTGTCGCTTCTGTCGTAAGCTTTTTTGGTATGGGAGCGGGTGGATATGCTGCAAACAAACAATATCAAGCAGCGAAAGAAGAAATCAGTAATTCTAAAGGGTTTTCTCCTGCTTAATAATCCTCTCAACGCTTCACGACAAACGCCTTCGCTAGATTTAAACTAGCGAGGGTGGTGTCTTTGTAAGCATGTGCGTCGTATTCGTTTGCGAAAGGTCCGACATGCACGCGAAACAAATCACCTTGTTCATGCACATGCACTTCTTTATTGCTGTGTGATTTTATGTCTTGCGCGAGTTTGTGCGCACTATCAAAACTATTAAACGCAGCGACTTGTAAATAAATTTCATTACCAATAGGTATTACAGGCGTGGGTTCATGATTTTGAACACCACTTGCATCAATGGATTCAACGCGTACATGTCCCGTGCCTGTGTCGATAATGCCTAATTGCGCCGCAGCAGCGTACGATAAATCAATGATGCGATCTTGATGAAAGGGTCCGCGATCGTTGACTTTCACAATCACCGAACGATTATTTTTTGTATTCGTGACTTTCGCGTAGCTGGGAATGGGCAAGTGTTTATGTGCGGCGCTCATTTGATACATGTCGTAGGGTTCGCCGCTCGATGTCGAATACCCGTGAAATTTTGTGCCATACCAAGAAGCTAATCCATCTTCTTCATAACCCACGTGCGTATCCCACACATGATAGGTTTTTCCAAATACAACATAGGAAGCAGGGTTGCCGTAGCGGCTATAGGGTTCATCTTTAGGAATCGCCGAAGGAATATTATGAACGTTTACATTTTTAGCAGGCGGCGCATCTTTCGCTTGTTTATAACGGCCGACATTGTCGCTGCTGGAAGCCGGTTTCTTTGATGAACAGCTAACCAACAACAACGCAAATGAAACAATAATCAGTTGTGTAAATAGTTTTTTCATGGGGTAGGAGTATAGCATACGGTACAAGAATTATCCTTACCACCACAACTGCTTTTAGCAATGGCAGTATAGAAAGACGTAAATTTTTTGTGAGTGCAGCTATTGCAGGGTATTTCAGGTCCATGCGAGTGTTCCTCTGTCATATTGGGTATGTGCAAACTTCCCATAAAATTATCGCCATGTGGGCCTGTTTCTCCGCCTAATGCATTTGCGATGTCATCCGGTTTTGTGTCTTTGAAATTTTCAGTAATGGCGTTAACAATTTTTTCTTCATTCAGTTTTTGATTAGGATGATTAATACGATAGGTCACTAAACTGCGCAATAAATAAGAATGTAACAATTCTTTATTCAGCGCATGATCGCTATTACCGTCAAATGTTTCGGTAAGATTTTGCGTAGCTTCTTGGGCAATAGCATTCAATGTTTCGATATTATCGATAGGGTTAAATGCAATAAAAATTTCATTCTCAATCATGGGGAGATTACTTAAAATGGCCGCTTGTGTTGAATTTTCAGGGCGAGCAATATTCATTAATTTTTCACGGGATAAAGCACCATTCTCTAGGTATGAATCGAGTAATGTATTTAAGCGATTTTTTAGAGTTTCATCGATCGCTGTATTGTCCAATTTTTTTATGCGCAAGCTATCATAAATCGCTATATAAAATCGATAAGAAAGTAGTTTGGTATAATAGTGATTTGGATCAAGATTTTTTTCATTAAAAATAGCGTCTACACATTCTCTTGCTTTTGTTGCAGCGGTTATGTTTTCTTGTTCCGTCAGCGAAATATGCTTGCTTTGTTGTATCAAAATGATCTCAAGGTACCGAGCGAATCGATAGTTATGGGTATAAAGTGCGCCACCGGCGGATATTCCGCCTGAAATACGTGTGATAATAAAAATAGACATCGTTGCTATAAAATTAAGATTAAAGACAGACATGGCGGCAAGGCTTAATAGAAAACTAAAAAAAGTACCGATACCACCGTTAACGTCATGAAGGCCTCGAACGAGGGTCATTTTAAACAGACCTTTATGGTAACGTCGATAATCAAAAATACCATGCAATAAATGATGCGCGGGTGCTTCATTCACGCGTTTTTTAGTACGTTCAATACGATCATGCAATTCTGCTTGAACGGCATAACGAGGGCTGATTTTTTCATTATTGGCCGCGGCGCCCACACCCAAGGCAAATGTGTTGGTGACCATGCCCCAAATAATGATGATTGAGGGTAAATGTTCCAGCGATAATGCGGGAAGTAACAACGTTGAACTCATGCCAAACATCAGGAGTGAAACAATGAGTCCTACAGCCAGATGCATTGGATTTGTGCGCAATTTTTTGGACATCATTATCATTGCTAAGAGACCAAATCCGACAGCATTGAGGCCAATTAGAAGTGTGGTGAAGTAACTCGGGAAAATGCCGTCCGTGAAGAAATCTTTTTTACCCATCAAATCCAGGCCTAAAATAACGCCAGCAATGATAATAAAATTAGATAGAATACGTGTGATACGTGCATAACGAGCAACTCTGCCAGCTTGCTCAAGATAAAAAATCTTCAGGTAAAAACTTTGTAAGAAGCGCGCATAAAAACGTTTAATTTTATCCCACAAACCGGCGTGATGGTGATGATCATGGTCGCTCGTTGATACAGGTTTACTGGCTAATAAGCTGAAATCAGCTGTATTTGAAATATAAGTTGGATCACCCATTGTCGCTTTCCCATTTAGAGCAGGGTGTTGAAACTATCATAAATAGTGTTCGCAAACAAGTGCTATAATCGTCTTACTGGAGGAATTAACTATGCGAACATTATTGGGAAAACTATGTTTCATCTATTTTTTATTGTTACCTTTGTGGGCGATGGCATTTACATTGCCATTTCAAGATAATACTATTCGACTGCAAGCGACCGGGGAAGTGGCGGTTACACCGGATAGAGCGGTATTAACAATTGCGGTGACAACAGAAAACGCCGAAGCGTCACTTGCCATTGCAGATAATGCGCAAAAAATGAATCAAGTGGTGGAAGTGCTTCGCAAAGCGATTCCCGATGAAACAAAAATTCAAACCAATCGTTTTCAATTAAACCCCATCATGCAATACGATCAACAAACGCAGCGAAATTACACAACGGGTTATCGCGTTACGAATGAAGTTATTGTGCAATACGATAATCTGGGTGCATTAGGTGCATTAATCGATAACGTTGTTGCGGTGGGAAGTAATGATATTCAACAACTCACATTTACACGCAGCGATATCGATGCTTTGCAAGATCAAGCGTTGCAAATGGCAATTGCCAATGGAATTGTGCAAGCGGATTTAATGGCGAAAGCGGCAAGTGTGAAAGTGACGCACATTAAAGAAATCAATACTTATTTAACATCGCCTGATCCAGGACCTGTGTACGGCGGCATGTTAATGAAAGCCGATGCGAATACGCCTATTTTACCCGGCGAAATGAAAGTGTCTCAAACGATTTATATGACATTTGGGATTGAGTAGTTATGAGTATTACCCATGGTGAACCTAAGATGACAGATCAGACAATTTCAATTGGCGTAAGGCGCGATTAAATGTAGGTAAGCCTTCATCAGGGAAGAGATTGGCATTATCCTGTTCGATTTTTTCTCGAGCTTCACCGTAATCTAACCAGTTAATGCTAGCGGTATACGCTTGTGCTTGATCAATGACTTTGCAGTAAAGTCGAAATTCATGATCGCGCGAAGCCAGTCGCAATCCATTAAGATAATTATCCCTATGAACAGAAGGAATCATTATTTTATAAAGCCCTGATCTCACTAATTCAGCATTCATCATAATACGCGCAAGCCTTCCGTTACCGTCATCAAAAGGATGAATTTCACTGATTAAAAAATGCATGAATACAGCTTTTTCTAAACCATCATTTAAGGTTTGATATTGCTCAAAACCTTGTGATAAAGTACCCGAAACTTCTTCTGGCAATACAAAATAAGTATTACCTGCTTTATTAGGTTTTATTTTAAAATGTCCCGGTCGTTTTTCAGGTCTTTCTTTCATCAAATAAGCATGCCGTGTTTTTAAAATAGAAACCAATTCATCGGCGCTTTTCGGTGTAATATTCATTTCAGAAAAGTCGCTGTTTAATCTGAAATTGGCTAATATGTCGTGACTATCGGCATGTCTATTATCAATTTCCTTGCCTTTGAAAACAATTTCTTCCGCTTCTTCTATTAAAAATTCAGTACCTTCAATAAAGTTTGAAAAGTAAGATTCATAAAAAGACAGATTATTAAACGATGTTTTTTGATAAGTGTAATCGCGCTCAAGAAACCGACATTTTTTTAGATAGATAATGAGTTCCTCAAAAAGGTTAATGCGATTACTATCAAAAGGTTTTTTTTGTGATATTGCTTTGGCAAACTTCGATTGCAATAGATTATCATTTGAATGAGTAGCCAGTAACGCGCTAACAATATCATTGAGTTTTTTATATTCTCGAGTATATCCTAATGTTTGAGCAATCGATTTGGCTTCATCACGAATTTGATTCAATGCTTCCTCATGACGAAAACGTAACTCTTTTGCGAGAAAATCTTCAACACCACTCACTCCAATGGTTTTAATACCTTTATATTTGGTTGACTTCACGATGCTTAAATTTTCCAATAACGCTCTGGGGATATTGCTTTTTTCAAGACCCGGTAAAATACGTTCAAGAAATTGTTTATTGTCACCTCTGCTTACTGCAATGGTTAACCCCGGTAATGTGATGGTTTTGTTATAAGTACTGGTTACAAAAACAATAAACTGTTTCCCCAGCATCGCTGGTTTTAAATCAATGGCGGTTCGGTGGCTTAAAACTCCTTGCTTCACAACGGCGGGGGTAATATCCATCCAATGAGTGAGTGTAATATTTTCAATAGGATCTTTTAGGTTTTTCGTATAAATACCTTGGTAAAGCCGGCGAATTTTCCCTTCCTTCGCTAGCTTTGAAAATTCTTTAGCCTGTGCGGTATCTTGGGGGATGAGGAGGTTGGCCATTTGAGAATTCCAGCGTATTGTAATGAGAGTATAGGCGAATTCCAGAGTCTTTACAAGTAAAAAAGCGAATTCCAGAGTTTTTACAGGCGTAAAAGCGAATTCTAGCGTACTTGACTCAGCGTGGTTAAGTCAGTATGATATCAGCTTATCAACTTATACTTGGTGAGACATGATTATAACAGCCCACTCTCAACACAGATAATCCGGCTTGATTCTGTGTTGAATGACAATAGCCAATTGTCATTTAACGTATGTGTTTAACATCGTTAATGAGTGAGTTTATATTATGAAACACCAACGTTTTTATCGTTATTTACCTGCATTTGTCATTGCTGCTATTGCCTTGGTGGAAATGGCAACGGATATGTATTTGCCCAATCTTCCCATGGTGCTTGAAGAATTCGGCACGAACGAAGCGCTATTGCAAATTACATTAAGTATCAATTTGTTAGGTTTGGCCACAGCCGGGTTGGTAGCAGGACCCCTATCCGACGCGATAGGGCGGCGTAAAACCCTGCTTTGCGGGTTATCCTTCTTCTTGTTGGGCGGCACGCTTTGCATTATGGCACCTTCTGTGGGCCTGTTAATCGGAGCTCGCTTACTCGGTGGTTTAGGCGGCGGCGTGGTGCTGGTGGTTGGAATGGCTTCGGTGCGTGATTGTTACCAAGATGCGCGGTTATCCAGAATCATGTCGATGATGGGTATGGCGATTGCGGTGTCTCCTGGTATCGCACCCTTAATCGGCGGTTATATCGGTGCCTATTTAGGATGGCGATATACCTTTGGGTTTTTGGCTGTGTCAGGTTTGTGCTTGCTGGTTTTGGCGTTTTACATTTTACCTGAAACTTTAGCGACGCAATTTCGAAAACCCTTTCTTGCAATATCCCTTTTTAAAAACTATTTAATGCTATTTAAAAAGCGCATTTTTATTTTAAATGGGTTGTTATTGGGTTTAACGATTGGGCAGCTGTGGGTTGAAATGGGGAATTTACCTTTTTTGTTTATTCAAACCTACGATGTTCCCAGTCATTATTATGGAATCTATTTTGGTACAAACGTTTTTGTGTTTGTATTGGGAACGTTATTTAATCAACGTTACGTGATGAAGTACGGCGTGAATCGCTTGCTTCTTACTGGAATGTTGTTAAAAACAGTGAGCGTGTTATCAATATTGGCAGCCGCTTGGGTGGATTTAACCCATCCTTGGTTGATTCAAATTTGTTTTTACCCGGGCGCATTTGGTTTGGCATTGGTTATCGCCAATGCTTCAAGCAGCAGCTTAAGTTCGATTGATGAAAATGTCGGATCAGCCAGCGCCATTATCATGTTATTGGAAATGTTGCTTGCTGCAACCGCATTGTACGTTGCTGGGTTTTTCTTTAACAATACGCTCTGGCCTATGGCAATTTCTGGTGTCATCTGGATGGGATTGGTGTTTGGAATTTATGCGTTGCTGCGAAGGGGTGATGTGTGAGGATGAATATGATAAATTGAATGTAAGAGAGGAATCCTTATTGTTCCCTCTCCCGCCCTACAATAGTTTGAAAAATTAAATATTGAAGAGCGGGAGAGGGTTAGGGTGAGGGAAAAAGAAAAATGAAATATCAACCATTTCCCTGAGTCCTTACGCTTTCAGCTAACTCAGGATGAATATGATGACTTGAGGTCACAATTTGTGACCTCAAGTGAGCACGGCGGAAGAAGGTATCTTACAGAACAAGGAGTGGCGGATTAAAATAGTGATATGTTAAGCATAAGCTATTGGCTCCCGGGGCGGGTTCGAGCTACCAATAAGATGAAATACAGGTTTATTCTCTAGATGCACTTTTTATTGGACTTAGTATTGTAACTTAAGGTAAAATGACAGTGTCAGTAGCTTGAGTTTGGAGGTCTTATGGGTAAAGGCAAACATAAGCACCGAGCTAAACAGGTTATGCCTGTTAACTCTTCTAACCCTCCTCAGCCTTCTACGCAGGAAGCGTTCTCGGATATTTCTGGTAGTGGAGATACTGAAGAAGGTAGTACTCGTGAGCAGGCGCAAGGTATTACGTTACCCGCCGCACAATTAGAAAATTTAAAAGAAATTGTACTCACCGAAGAGGAACTAGAAAGCTCAGACATTACCCTTCAACTTATTCAGACTTCAGGAAGAACATTAGATGCACCCAACAGCATCCCTACTCAACAAAAAAATGCTTTGAGAGATACATTAAGCAGAATAAAGCAATTTGAATTAAAGAATTTTTCAAAAGAACAAATCAGCAAGCTTAATCATGATCTCATTAAGCTGCAGTCCTTCTTACTGCAAATTGAAAAAAATCTATCATATCAAACATACAATTTTAGAATAAATGTTGCGGGATTAATTTGTTCATTTATTGGAACTATTTTAACGGGATATGCTGCTTATTTATTGAGCGTTGGGAATAGTAGTGATAAAGCTCATCAAAGTGAAGATACTCGCAGCGCGTTATTAGCAGGAGCCGCAGCCACAGGTCTTTTTACTATTGGCTTTAATTTAATTAAAAATTTATTAGAAAGCGGACAGCAAAGTAGCCAAATTGCTGCGGATAGAACCGATGAAATCCGTCAATTTACTCAAATACATACGAGCGCTTTGTTGATAATGAGCGATAAAAATCATACTGGAGAAATGGAAGAGGTCCCTGAGCCTACATACAAAGATTTATATCACAACCTTATAGTCGTGCAGGGGATGCTTGCATCATGGATATTACCCTCTGATCCAGTGCTTAAAGAAAAAACACAACAGACTACAGAGCTAATGGAAAGGCTTTCACTTCACCTTAACGCATTTTACACGCAAAATAATCCTGCTCAAGGAGAATTAGAAATTATTTCTAAAATAATAGAGGATATAATCGAATTAGCTAATGAAACTTTGAAAATGAGCTCCTCGAGTTCTAGCGGTCAACCATCATCAGCCATGCGTATATGCACTGAATTAACAGAAGCAGCACGGAAAGCGCAATCATGCGCCCAGCAACTTTCCCAAATTACACAATCTGGCTTTAGGAAAAATAATAGTAGTTAAATGCTATTAAGTAGGAGAAATGCGATGCTACATATTGAAGCATATATCATAATTTTAGATGCACAAAGTGTACGTAAAGTCTTAGAAAGCGATCCCGGTCAAATTAATTACAGAAACACGTATGGATGTTCATTATTACATACGTTGATTTCTTGTTTTCATTATGATGATCCGGTAAGATTAAAAAAAGCTCAAAACACTCTTGCAGTCTTATTTGAATACAATATCGACCCCACTACTAGAACCAAGGTCAAATCACATATGACGGCCAAAGAATTTGCACAACATTTAGGCAAGCCTCAAGAATTGATCAATAAGCTGGAAGTATATGAGCAACATTGGTGTAAAGAGCGTTCAGCTGTAACTCAACATCCTACTTCAGATTTAAGAAGACGGCATCGAGGACAAGGAGGTAATTCTAGCTCAAGCTCTTCTAATGTTCCGAATACCGCCAGCAGCATAGCAACACAGTTACAAATGTCTTGATGTTTGTTTTTATTTGATTTTATTGGCTCCCCGGGGCGGGTTCGAACCACCGACCAATTGATTAACAGTCAACTGCTCTACCACTGAGCTACCGGGGAATAGGAACCGCTATGTTACTGAATTTTAAAAGACAGGTCAACCAAGAGGGGGTCAAGCCTCAAAATGATACTTGCCCCCCCTGACCTCCCGACACATAACCAATTGATAGTATTGAAGAATACACTTGAGCTAGCCACCTAGGTGTGTGTTATAATGAAACTAATAGAACAGATAAAGCACGGGAGGTGTTTATGAGTTCCTTAGAAGGCTACAAGCGTTATGGGCGCCAACAAGCTGAGTTACCTATCCGTGTAAAACAGTTGTCCCGTTCATTAGAACATCTTGCTGAAATCACTTACCGTCAATTACCCTTTGCGCGTGCTGAGAAAGAAACACCCGAAGCATATAAAGTGCGTATTGAAGCTTATTTCGATAAGTTATATGCGATTGAAAAAGAATTGTTTGCGCAATTACCTGAAGCCGATCAAATCGAATTAGCGGAAGCATTTGCGGCGGTGGATATGCAATGCAAGGAATGTTTGCGTGACTTAGAAAAAGGTAATTTAGGTCCTACGCAAGATGAATTATTAGAAATGTATGAAACTCAAGAAGCAAAATTTGCGGCTTATGCAGAAGATCCATTAGCGGGAGAAGCGTCATGAGTGTGGGTATTAAACTATTACAAACAGCCGCAAATGCAGCGATCACAGAAGCCAAAAACTCTCCACCAGGGCAGCTTGAAGCAGCTGCTAATAGATGTGAAATGTTAATGAAAACATTTTGCGATCGAAATCCGGACCCAACCGTGCACGTCAATGCGAGCACGCAATCTGAGTCTGGACCGGGTAAACCACGATTTAGATAATTTAGATGTGTTCTGACTTCCCACATCCCCTCACTTGCGTTCGGGGTTCTGAGGGTGAACTCATCGCATCCGCTCTCTTGCGTTCGCGTTTGTATGTTGTCATTGCGAGGCCATAGGCCGAAGCAATCCATTCTCGTTAACAGTGGATTGCTTCGTCATGCTTCGCGTTCCTCGCAATGACAACTCAGATCACAACACTGCTTTAATACGTTCCAATGCAGACTTTAATTTCTCATCCGATGTTGCGAACGATAAACGCATGTATCCTTGCAAACCAAATGCAGAACCAGGCACAATTGCGACCTTCGCCTTATCCAATAAGAACTCGCAAAACGCAGCGTCATCATCAAAGCCTTTGGCTTTCATGGCTTCGCGAATATCAGCGAATGCGTAGAACGTGCCATCGCCGGGCATGCAACTGACGCCAGGTAGCGCATTTAAACCTGCCACCAAAAAATCATGACGGCGTTTAAATGCAACGACCATTTCATCGATGCAGCTTTGGTCACCATTCAATGCAGCTACAGCCGCCTTTTGTGAAATCGATGTGGGGTTCGATGTGCTTTGTGATTGAACCTTTTTCATGGCTTTAATCAAGGCTTCAGGACCTGCGGCGTAACCAATACGCCAGCCCGTCATTGAGTACGCTTTAGAAACACCGTTCAATACCACGGTACGATCTTTCAGATCGGGACATGCGTTCAATATGTTCACGAATTTTTTACCATCAAACAAAATATGTTCATACATATCGTCGGTGGCAATGATAATGTTTGGATGCTTGCGTAGTACTTCGCCTAATGCTTTTAATTCATCGAGCGAATAAGCAATGCCTGTCGGGTTGGAAGGCGAGTTGATGAAAAACAAACGTGTTTTAGGCGTAATGGCATCAGCCAACTGTTTCGCAGTGATTTTAAATTGCTGATCGATTGGCGCTTCGATAATCACAGGTGTGGCATCGGCTAATAAAGCAAATGCAGGGTAAGATACCCAATAGGGTGCTGGCACAATCACTTCGTCGCCTTCATTCAACAACGCTTCCGTTAAGTTAAAGCAGGATTGCTTGCCGCCGCAAGAAACGAGGATTTGGTTTTGTTCATAATCAAGGCCGTTATCGCGCTTAAATTTGGCGGCAATGGCTTGCTTCAATTCAGGGATACCGTCAACCGCGGTGTATTTCGTGAAGCCTTCGTTAATGGCTTTAATGGCGGCTTGTTTAATATGTGAGGGGGTATCGAAATCAGGTTCGCCAGCGCCTAGGCCAATCACGTCAATGCCTTGAGCGCGCAATTCAGCGGCTTTGGCAGTGATAGCCAATGTAGGGGAGGGTTGAATACGCCCAGTTCTATCAGCAAGTTTCATTTAATGGTTCCTCAAACATGTCATAAAATGGCTATTTTACATGAATTTGGATAGAATGAATACCGAGGATATATGAGCAAACCGTTCAAAATAGCTGCCAAATTTCAACCCAGTGGTGATCAGCCCCGTGCCATTCAAGGCTTGGTTGAGGGAATAGAACAAGGATTAGTCAAACAAACCTTATTGGGGGTGACGGGTTCAGGAAAGACTTTCACCATTGCCCATGTGATTGAACAACTCCAACGACCCACATTAATTTTAGCGCCCAATAAAACATTGGCGGCGCAATTGTATGGCGAAATGAAAATGTTTTTTCCTGATAATGCCATTGAATATTTTGTTTCTTATTATGATTATTATCAACCTGAAGCTTATGTGCCTTCATCTGATACGTACATTGAAAAAGATGCGTCGGTCAATGCACACATTGAACAAATGCGTTTATCTGCGACAAAAGCATTATTAGAACGTCGTGACAGTATTATTATTGCAAGTGTTTCAGCGATTTACGGCTTGGGCGACCCGCGGCAATATTTAAGTATGGTGTTGCATTTGGATCGCGGCGATGAAGTCGATCAACGTTTTATATTACGACGTCTGGCAGAACTACAATACACGCGTAATGAAGCGGATTTCCGTCGTGCGACGTATCGCGTTCGTGGTGATGTCATTGATATTTATCCAGCGGAATCCGATGATGAAGCGATTCGTATAGAATTATTCGACAAAGAAATCGAAAACATCAGCTATTTTGATCCACTTACGGGAGAAATATTGCGCAAAGTACCGCGCGCAACGATCTATCCTAAAACACATTATGTCACACCGCGCGAACAATTATTGAAAGCGATCGATGCTATTAAGATCGAACTTAAAGAACGATTAAAAGAATTGTATGATCAAAATAAATTGGTTGAAGCGCAACGACTAGAACAACGTACACGATTTGATTTAGAAATGATGAATGAATTAGGTTATTGCACAGGGATTGAAAATTATTCGCGTCATTTATCGGGATATCCACCCGGAAGTGCTCCGCCAACATTGTTTGATTATTTACCGGATGAATCGTTATTGGTAATTGATGAATCGCATGTTACCGTTCCGCAATTAGGTGGTATGTATAAAGGCGATCGTGCGCGTAAAGAAACATTGGTCATGTACGGATTTCGTTTGCCCAGCGCCTTGGATAATCGGCCGATGCGCTTTGATGAATTTGAACAACGTTCACCGCAAACGATTTATGTATCTGCAACGCCTGGCAACTATGAAAAAGAACATGCAGATGCAACGCATGAACAATTGGTTCGTCCTACAGGATTAATAGATCCACCGGTG
>CAYUEL010000050.1:0-14431 GCA_964443025.1 uncultured Gammaproteobacteria bacterium
CCGTGAATACCTGCTAAAGGAGTCAATGCATTATGGGTAGCATCTTGGATGAACTGACTTTTGATTTTGTTAGCTGCTTCGGCGGCGGATTTGGCCCCTATTAATGCCAGTTCATATTCCTTTTCTTCTGTAATATCTTCAGCAACCCCTGCAAATCCGATACATTTTTTTTGATCATTATAAATAGGGAAACAGGTATCTTTTATCCACCGAATCGTGTTGTCAGGCCGCATGATGCGATAAATGTCTTGAAATGTCGCATCTTCTCCTTTTTCTGCATGAGCTTTTAACATCTTCATTGCATTACGGTTTTCTCGGTCTTCAGGTAATACAAAATCAGCCCAGCAGTTGGGCCTTTCTTCAAGTACGGTGGCAGGAGTTCCCCAAATACTTTCAAATGCGGGGCTTAAGTATATCTGTTTGGTGAGCGAAGGGTCTCTAGCCCAAAATACGGTTTTCTTAGCACGTTCCATAAATTTCGGGAAAAATGATTTTTGAATTTCATTCTCTATTTCAAGGCGTTTATATTTTTCAATATCCCTGATAATACCTGCAAAAGCTACAAGTTGATCATTTTCAAAAATAGGTACACTGGAATCTTCAACCCATCTCAGGCTTCCATTTTTTAAGCATATTTGATAGGCATCTTGGTATTTTTCATCAGATTTATTGCATTGAGAACGCAAAAGCCATTTGGATTGTTGCTCTGCTCTAAAAACTGGCGCAATAATTTGGTACCAACTTTCTGGATCTTTATAAAGATTGTCCTTATCGTAACCCCAGCAGGAAGCGTAAGCATCACTTATATAGAGTTGTTCTGATAAACTTGCTGACTTTATCCAAATAACGTCGGAACTGCTTGTTAATAAACGGGTTATGTAGAATTCGAAGTTTCTATCCATAAGATACCATCTCATTGGTCCGTGGCGAAATTTAATTTGCTCTTTTAATAATGTGAAAGTAGTATACCACATATCGTCTATAGTAATATTTAGCGGTTATTTATGAAGTTGGTTTTCAAAGAGATTCCAGTTGTTAAGCGGGTGCTTCCCAGCACTTCAATCCCTCTTGGGCCTAATCAATTAGGGTTGATTTTAACTGAGAATAAGGCAAAACAAGCGCTTTATAATTGGGCAGTTATCGTCAATATTCATGGCAAACTTAATGTAAATGCCTTTGAGGAGGCATTGAAGTTTTTAATTAAACGTCATGAAGCATTCAGGATGAAGTATGACCTCAGTAAAAACTTGCAAGAAGTCACTGCGGTTGATTTTGTTCAGTGGCAGCTGGAAAAAGAAAGTATAAGCGAAGCCAATGTGGATAGTCTCTCCGAGCAATATGCACAAATTCCCTTTAATTTTGAATCAGGTATGCTAGCTCGCAGTAAATTATTTACTACAGGTGAAGATCAATACCGCTGGGTTTTTATTGCACACCATAGTATTTTTGATGGTACTTCTCAGGCAATATTTTTGAAAGAGCTATCGACGGTATATACTCAAATCGTAAATAATCAATCACCCAGTTTACCTAATGTACCTGTACATTATCCGGATTTTTGTGTTTGGCAGCATAAAATGCTTGAAGAGTGCCAAGAAACACAAGTGAAATTTTGGGAAAATAAAGCGGCAGATTACGCTTCCACAAGAATTCCTCCTGACTTTGATTGCCAAAAAGAAACATATAAGGGAAAAAGGGTACCTGTGCGCATAGATCTTGCTACACATGACAAATTAGTATCTGTGGCTAATAGTTATAAAAGCACTTTATATGTAGTTCTATTAGGGGCTTTAAAAACTTTGCTTAGAAAACATCTGCAAACACAATCTACAATGATTGCTTCCGTTAATGCTAATCGAAAGAAAAATGAAGCAGTGCTGGGAAACACCATTGGGTATTTTGCAAACACATTTCTTATTCCTGATACTTGTGCCGATGAAATGGAGTTTTCGCAATACTGCGTGAATCTTGATAATACGTTACGGCATGAGTTGTACCAAAATTTAGATCTGCCATTTTCTTGTATTGCCTCAAGATATAAAGTGAACATTATGTTTGTTCTTCAAAATAAAGATTACCAGACTTTAAATTTGCCTGGGGTTGAAACTCAGGCGATGGAAGATGGATGGGGATTTAGTAGGTTTGACTTGACATTAGAACTAAGAGAAACCAATACAGGAATGACGGGGTTTTTTGAATATAATCCTGACATTTACGATGCTTCAACCATATCAAGATTGGCTAATAATTTTTGCATTTTATTAAATCAAATCATCCTTAATCCAACGGGTCGTGCTTCGGAATATTATGTTTTAAGTGATGAGGATAAAAAACTCATCATGGAATGGCAAGGAACAAAACAAGATTACCCTGAAAATAAGGGAATACACGAAGTTTTTAAGGACATTGCAAATGAGTTTCCTGATAAGATTGCCCTATCGTTTCAAGGTAAAAATATCAGTTATAAAGAATTAGATAAACAAGCTGATTTTTTTGCGATGCAATTGGCAACAAAACATAACATTGTTTCTGGTGGCTGTGTGGGTGTGTGCTGCTCTTATTCCATTGGATCCATTGTTGCGCTGTTGGGCATATTAAAAGCAGGTGGTACAGTAGTTCCGGTGGATCTGATCGAAGGAGATAATTTCTCTGCCCAAAAAGAAAAGATTGATTTTTTGAAACTCACGCATATAGTGGCAGAAGGTGCTAATAAAGCAGGTTTGTTAAAACACACTGCGAATATTGACATTATAGATATGCCAGAAGTCTCCGTGCCAGTGGAAAATATATCTGTAGACTCATCAATATTTAATCATCACTCGTCAAAATCGAATGCCTTCATTATGTTTACATCGGGCACTACTGGAGCAAAAAAATGTATCCCCCAAACGCATCAGCCCTACGTTAATTGGGCCACTGAGCTTCATAAATATATTCTTGCAACCGATAATGTTTATCTTTCTAGTCCTTATACATTTGATGCAGCGCAGTGGCAGATTTTTTCTGTTACTTTATTGCAAGGTGCAACGCTTCATATGCTTCGATCAGGAGAGCATCTTTTAGAGGATAATGTTTACTCTTATTTCAACGATAAAAAAATCAGCGTTGGAACTTTTACGCCGTCTTTTATGCGCACATTAGATCCAAAGAAATTCAAAGGTCTTCGTCTCGTATTTGCCGTAGGCGAGCATTTACCCAAGCATTTATCAGATGAATGGATTGCTGCAGGGATCACCGTCGTGGATGGTTATGGCCCAACTGAAGTAGGTGTTGGATCCCACTTAGATAAATGCAGTAATGAAAAGCTAATTACGGTGGGCAAACCCATTCCTAATTTGAGATGTTATGTTTTACAAGGTAATTTGCGCGCACCTATTGGGGCATGGGGTGAAATTTGTATTGCGGGTGTCGGGGTTTCCTATTATCTTGGAAATGCAACGCTTACACAAGAAAAATTTCCACCAGATATTCTTTTTCCGGACGAAAAAATGTTTCGCACAGGTGATCTAGGCAGGCTTACCTACGATGGACGCTTAGAATGTGCAGGAAGATTAGATAGACAAATTAAGTTGCACGGTGTTCGTATAGAACCCCAAGAAATCGAAGCAATATTGAAAACACATCCCAATGTGCAGGATGCTGTTATTTGTGTGCAACACACGTCACAAGACAATGACGCGTTGGTTGCTTTTATTGTGCTAAAAGACCGTAATGCGCCTTCTCAAAATCTTCACCGTACGCTGGCGGAACATTTAATATGTTCAGGTATTGCGGGTACAAAACTACCCCGTTATTTCAAGGTGATTGACAAGATTCCTTATACTGCCCATGGCAAACTTGATGAAGTTAATTTATCAAAAATACCTGTTACCAGCGAAGCGTCGCGTACGATTGTTGGTGCAAGAGATGATATGGATAGACAAGTGATTGCATCTATCACCCATTGTACAAACATAGCTGCTGCAAGCATCAGCATAGATGACACACTGCCTTTAATTGGATGTGATTCACTCACCCGAATGAGAATAGCTGCGCAGTTAAATTCCAAGTTTCCTCTCTCGGTGGAGCAGCGATTGCCTTTGATGCATATCCATACAAAGACAATTCAAGAAATATCTGATTTTTTATCAGCCCGATTAAATAAATCTAAGCGATCCAGAAAATTTGTGAGTCTTTATAACCTTAATCTTAACCCTAAATAGCATACGTAGTTTTCGGTCTTGTGTAAGAAATGGCTCTGGTGTATAATAGCAGAACGCTTACAACCAATTAAGCTTGTGGAGCAAGGTTATGCTACCAACCCAAGAGTTAGGTGCCGATGAGTCTAAAAGCTTGTTGCAACCGTTCAGTGACGTGAGTGTCCAAAATCCTGTAGCCACCGTAGTGTTTATACATGATGTTACAGGGGATATTTCTTGTTATCAGGCTCTGGCGGTCAAACACGAAAGTGCTTTTCCAGAAATCCCAACATATGGGGTGTGTTCACCTGCGTTTTTTGAAAAGGCCCCTGCGCCCAGTATTCAAGCCATGGCGGATTCGTATTCTGCTGTTATCAAAGAGAGTTTAAAAGGCCCTATTATTCTTGTAGGGTACTCATTTGGTGGATACGTTGCTCGTGAAATGAGCTATCGTTTACCTGGTAGCTCGGTTCTTTTGATTGATACAGCACACCCCGATCTCTTGAAGAAAGTGCCCCATGCTGATTACTTATGGGATGCCGTTGGTAAAATTATAGAACAATTTAATAAAGCAAACGCATTAGACTTTCCTAGCTTAGATTCCTTAATTGACCCAGATGAATTCAAAAAAATAGCCGATGATCAAAAATTGAACAAATTGACTGAGGTTATTTTTGAATACATTGAAAAAAATGAAGCCCTGTCCAGCTCAAAAAGTATACCTATTCTGAAAACACAGTTGGAGTTATTACAGCATCACTTGCAAATGGTACAAAATTATATTCCGAGCTCTCTTGATGAGAAAATAAAACCTGTAGTGGTAACGGCTAATCATTCTGTTGCTATTTATGGAGAGAGTTGTTTGGGCTGGAAGGATGCAACAACATCCACCTGTGACAATGTTGATCACTTTTCACTCATGCAACAGGACGGATCCCTTCAACAAGTATTGGGCGTTATTAAAGATGCGGTTAAGCCTTATAAAACTCAACGTCTTCTTGCAGAAGTCAAAAATCGTATTGAGGAATTGAGTAAATTAGAGCCTGATCATCCTTTGTTATTAAATTTTTTATCACCCAGTTTTTCAGAGCCAGAGCCAGACGGAGAGCTGACAAAGTCAACGGAGGAGTGTGGCTCGTCAACTCCGAGCCCAACACACCGCAGCTTAAACAGTGTAAAAAATAAGAATTCTGCGGGGCAGAAATCTGCTAGCACCCCTTCCAGCCCAGCAAGGAGCCATGGTTTGTCCCTGGCCGCAAGAAGGGCATCTGTTCAAAACCACCATGAACAAAAGGTGTCTAATTTTACTCTAGATGATCAGCCTCCGAGTGAATCGGTAAGGGCAACTGCTATGCTTCGTTACTCTAGGGATTCTAACCCCTCAACCCCGAAGGATCCGAAAGTGGCACTCGACTCTCTAGCCGCATTTATCACAAGCACACCATACAACCCCTTACCGAATCTTGTCAGCTTTTGCTATAGTTCTTGGTTAAGCATTTTTAATTCGCGCCAACAAACTTTTTCTTCTACCTTGCCTCCTGTATTAAAAAACAAAAATTCTTAACCATTCCTCGTCTAAGTACGTAAATAACAACAACTTGTGATATCCTACTTTGTAACATGAGGGAAACGCAGCAAGGAATGGGATATGACAAAAGTCGTGGATGCACAGGGATATCGTCCCAATGTTGGCATCATCATATGCAATCAATACAGCCAATTACTTTGGGCCAAGCGTGCCGGCATGAATGCGTGGCAATTTCCACAAGGGGGCGTTAAGCCCGGGGAAGATCTGGAAGCGGCCATGTACCGCGAGTTAGCTGAAGAAGTAGGGTTGCATGCCGATGATGTCACCATTTTGGGTCGTACGGATGATTGGGTCAAATACGTATTTGGTGGAACAAAAACAACGTCGGCTGGCGAAGTGTATATGGGCCAAAAACAAATCTGGTTTTTATTGCGCTTAATTGCCCCTGATTCCAAAGTAAACTTAGATAACACAAGAAAACCTGAGTTTGATGCATGGGAATGGGTGGATTATTGGCATCCGAAAGAAAATATCGTCGATTTTAAACAAGAAGTCTATGATCATGTGTTAAATTACTTCGAACCACTTTTATTTGAGAGGCAAACAAAAGATTAATGCTAAATTTTTTACGTAAAATTATTCAGGAAGTCAATTCCGCTCAAAACCTACCTGAGGCGTTAAACGTCGTTGTTGAACGTATTTGCGAATTCATGAGCGTTGAGTCCGTGGCTATTTTCATATTAGATGAAACGGATGAACATTTTTTGTTGATTGCATCAAAAGGGTATAAACCAGCTGCAGTCGGAAAACTTCGCATTAAAAAAGATATAGGCTTGGTGGGTTTAATTGCTAAACGAGAAGAACCTATTAACCTCGAAGATTGTCAGGCCCATGAGAAATATGTTTATTATCCTGAAACAGGCGAAGAAATATACAAAGCCTTGTTAGGTGTTCCTATCATTCACCAACGTAAAGTATTGGGTGTGATGGTTGCACAACAACGGGACATGCGCAAGTTCGATGAAAATGAAGAAGCTTTAATGGTGACGGTATCTGCACAATTGGCAGGAGTCATTGCTCAAGCTAAAGCGCAAGGGGGCTTAGAAGCCATTGAGCAAGCCGTTAAAAGTAAACCCGGAAGGCAATTTAGAGGCATTCCAGGAGCGCCGGGTGTTGGATTAGGTGAGGCGGTACGTAGTTATGCATTGGCTGATTTGGATGCCGTACCTGATCGTCAGATCGACGATATTCATAAAGAAATTGAGATATTTAATGAAGCGTTAGAACTTGCGCGCGATGAAATTAAAGTGCTTGCAAAACGTTTACACGCAAGCTTACCTCTCGAAGAGCAAGCATTATTTGATGCGTATCTCAAAATTTTAGACAATGAAAGTTTAGGATCGGAAGTTATCGCGCAAATTAAACAAAATAATTGGGCGCAGGGCGCATTACGCAGCGTCATTAAACAACATGTGCATCATTATGAAGAAATGGAAGATGAATATCTGCGCGAGCGTGCCGCGGATTTGCGCGACTTAGGACGACGTGTTTTAACTTATTTACAAGCAGAACAACAATCAACACCTTCTTATCCAAATCAAATTATTTTAGTGGGTGAAGAGATTACGGCTGCGAAATTAGCTGAAATTCCCCGAGAAAAATTAGTAGGTATTGTATCGTGTCGTGGATCATCAAACTCGCATGTGGCTATATTGGCAAGATCCATGGGTATTCCGACGGTGATGGGTGCGGAAGATTTGCCACTGGTTAACATTGAAGGGCAAGAATTGATTGTGGATGGTTATCATGGAAAAGTTTACATGTCTCCATCGCCAACATTGCGTCGAGAATTTCAGCGCTTAATGAAAGAAGAGCAAGAATTATATGCAGGGTTAGAAGCATTGCAAACCGAACAAGCTATTACACCGGATGGACATCATGTTCCTTTATTGGTGAATGCAGGTTTGGCTGCAGATATTCCTTCTTCATTAGATGTTGGTGCTGAGGGAGTGGGATTATATCGAACGGAAGTTCCATTCATGGTACGTGATCGTTTTCCTAGCGAGGAAGAGCAACGTCAAATATATCGGCAAATGTTGGAAGCCTTTTCACCTAGACCTGTGATTATGCGCACGTTAGATGTGGGTGGCGATAAAGCACTTCCTTACTTTAGCATTAAAGAAGAAAATCCATTTTTGGGTTGGCGTGGATTGCGTATTACATTGGACCATCCTGAGTTTTTCTTAGTACAAATTCGTGCGATGTTATTAGCCAGTAGCGGTCTTAATAATTTAAATATTATGTTGCCAATGGTCAGTAGTATTTCAGAAGTGTTAGAGGCAAAGAAGCTTATTCAACAAGCCTATGACGAAGTGGTGGCAGAAGATTCTAATATCGATTTTCCTAGAGTGGGCGCAATGATTGAGGTTCCTTCAGCTGTTTATCAAGCCGAGGAATTTGCTGCTGAATGTGATTTTCTTTCCGTAGGCAGTAACGATTTAACGCAATATTTATTAGCAGTTGATAGAAACAACTCACGTGTTGCGCGTATCTATGATTCGTTGCATCCATCAGTGTTAAGAGCATTGATTGATGTTGTGACGGCAACGCATGCACAAGGAAAACCTGCAAGTATTTGCGGTGAAATGGCGGGAGATCCAGCCAGTGCGATCTTATTATTGGCAATGGGGTACAATACACTCAGCATGAGCGCAACCAGTTTAACCTCAGTGAAATGGGTTATTCGTAACTTTACGTTAAAACAAGCGCAAACTTTATTGGCTGAAGCTTTAACGTTGCGCGACCCCCAATCGATTCGTCATTTATTAGAGGATGCTTTACAAAAAGCAGGTTTGGGTGGTTTAGTTCGAGCAGGCAAATAATAGTGGATATGATTACCTTAAGCCCCGATGAATTTGAAGCATTATGGAAACGCGGAACGGTCATATCAAAGCATAAAAAATATGGGCCTAAAGTATTTTCAACAGAAAATGGTGATTACGTTAAAGTATTTAATCCAAAATCTGGGTTAACAAAACGCCGTTTGTTTCCAAAGTATAAAAAATTTATTGCCAATGCCAATCGATTAAAAAAATTAGGTATTCCAACCATTACTGTTAATAACATATACTTTCTAACGAAACATCAAAATTATGCCGTGCGGTATGAACCATTAATTGGATATAACCTTCGCGATTTGTTTGTTAAAGAGGGTGCTTCAATGATTTCTGATTTTTTACCCTTTTTGGCGAAGCTTCATGCATTAGGTATTTATTTTCGAGGCATTCATTTAGGTAATGTGTTAAAGCTTTCTTCGCATGATTTTGGTCTCATTGATATGACTGATTTGTATATTAAACATAAACCATTAAGCGTATGGCATCGTGTTAGAAATGTATCGCATATGGTTAATATGCAACAAGATGATAAAATATTTAAGACTTATGGAATTGTTTCGTTATTAAACGATTATGTTAATGTTGCGAAATTAACAAACTGGGAAAAAATATTTTTTTATATGTTTGCACAGTTATATCATTTGAGGTGATTGATGAAAGATAATTCATTTGAAAAGATACGGCGTGATTATGAAAAACACGCGCTAGCACAGAGTGATCTTAACCCAAACCCTTATAAGCAATTAAAAGATTGGTTGCAAGCAGCTGTCGAAGCGGATTGTTCTGATGCTACCGCCATGACATTGGCTACGGTGGATACACAACAACATCCAGATGTCCGTATTGTATTACTTAAAAAATGTGATGAACAATCAATTACTTTTTTTACTGATTTTGATAGTGCAAAAGGGGAACAGTTAAAACACAATCCTTTTGTGGCCATTAATTTTTATTGGTCAGCGTTAGAACGCCAGGTTCGTATCAAAGGGAATATTGCCTGCGTACCTGATAAAGAATCAGATGAATATTTCGCATTACGTCCCAGGGAAAGTCAGCTTGCAGCCAGTGTATCAAAACAAAGCAGGGTGATTGAAAGTCGTGAAGTGTTGGAAAAAGAATATGAGCGCATCAAAGCACAATATGAAAATAAATCAATTCCTCGACCCGCACATTGGGGTGGTTATCAAGTGGCTGCACATTATTTTGAATTTTGGCAAGGGCGCATTAATCGTTTACACGATCGCTTTGCCTATAAACAAACAAAAGAAGGGTGGAAGATTTCCCGTTTATCGCCTTAATTAAATCGAAACAGCTATTTCAAGAATAATAATTCCAATCGATAAAATGCCTACCAACCACAATGCGATCTTACCGCCGGGTGTGTAAAAAGGTGCATGAACATGGGCAATGTAACGCCCTTGATATACCATCATAGCGGGCAATATCCCGTATAATACTGCAACGAATACACCGGCAAATTCAATTGCTACAATATAACCTTTAGGAAAAAACAATGCATAAAACAAGGGTGGAATCACGGTAAGAAAGCTAAGGCAAATACGCCCACAACATGTTTTTTTCACGGCTAAGCCATCTGCAAGAAAATCACGCAAACTCAAATTCACGGCTAGAAAAGAAGTCACTAATGCACAAAATGAGAATGTTCCAATCACACTGGCAATTAATAACAAACCGAAATTGTCTTGTAAACTGTTAACCATGGTTGCGACAGGATGATCTCCGTTTGCAAGTGCGATAAGGCCATTATCACCATAAAGCGGGAATAAGCCTAAAATCATTATTTCCCAGGTGATATAAAATATTAAGGGAATAAAGCTTCCAACAAATAATGCTATCAAAACCTTTTTGTAGTTAGAGCCTAAGTATTCGCGAATACTGGGTAACATGACGTGAGAAGTAAAGGATAAAATAACAACGGTAATCGCTGGTAAAAGTAAAAGTGGATCACCTTCAAAAAACGTTTGAGTGCTAATATGTGGTGCAATATCGGAGATCAGGATCAAGAAACTGAGGATTAAGCCGATGATTAAAATACGGTTGATATGTTCAGTAACGCCTGTACCAAAATAAACAATCAAACCAAAAATAAATGCAAATATAAACATGCCTGTATACATGGGTGCGTCGAGTTTAAGTATATCTTCGATAAAAACAGAAATCAGTGAGCCGCCGGCAGACATGTAAGCAGCAGAAACACTGAATAACAAGAGTAAAAACATGATCCAGGCTACCACTTGTCCGGCACGTCCTAACCGTTCACCTGCCATGGAAATAATATTGCTGCTAGGGTGCGGACTCATTAAATTTGCTTCAAGCAATAACACAACGGTGTAAAACATAAAGCAAAAGCAAATCACGAAAAAGATAATGCTTGGAATTAATCCCCCCACAGCGGTTTTAAGTGGAAGAGCTAACATTCCTGCACCAATGGTGGTGCCGGCTACCATCAAAATGGATCCGAAGGTTTTATTCTTGTATAAATGCCACATCAGGGTGCCCAAATCGTGGAACGAATTACCAGTATAATTTATTTAATACTGGAATGCCACTACTCTGCTTCGCCAAAGCGGGTATTGATCAGTGTGGATAATGCAAGCCAGGCATCTTCTTGATCGTTACCATTGATAATCAATTCGATTTCAGATCCTTGGCTTGCAGCTAGCATCATGACACCCATGATACTTTTACCGTTAATGCGTTTTTGTTTATGTTCAACTTCAATTTGACTTTCATATTGTCCGGCGGTCGCAACAAATTTAGCGGATGCACGCGCATGCAATCCAAGCTTATTAATGATTTTAATTTTTTTCCTCAACATCCGCACGTCACCCCTTCTCGTCCTGCAGCTAATGCTTTTTGAACAAGCTCCTCTACGCTTAAGTGAGGATAATTAAATACACGTAATAACATAGCTAAGTTTAAGCCGCTAATAACAAAAACACGTTTTCCATCGTGTAATCGATGCGCAATGTTACTGGGCGTCGCGCCCAGCATGTCTGTGAAGATAATACATCCGTCATGAGTAGCATAATTTTTAATTATTTTTTTAGCAATGTTGAAACAATCATCGGGATCGCTATTGGCACAAACGGAAATGGATTCGGTGGGTAGGCTTAATTTGCCGTAGGTTTGTTCAACAGCGGCGATCATGGCCTGGCCAATGTGTGAATGCGTGATGGTTAAAATGATCGTCATGAAGCCTGAGACTCGGTTTCTTTGCCAATAGCATCGCTTTGCATCTTCATAAAAACTTTACAAGCATTGTAACCGCTTTTTTGTAAGACTTGGTTGTGTACAGCGGCTTCCACCAATACAGAAAGGCTGCGTCCAGGTCCTGCAGGCAATGTGACTTCGGGCACGGCTACTTCTAAAAATTCACGTTTACGGTGCATCCCGGCGAGACGATCGATTCTACCGACAACAGGATCAGACATATCGATCACATTCACAATTAAATCCAGTCGCTTGCATTCTTTTACGGCAGTATTACCAAACATGGCACGCACATTGATAATACCTAATCCGCGTACTTCTAAAAAATCTTGCAATAATTCGGGTGCGCGGCCCATCAATAAATCAGGTGCTTCTTTGGAAAAAAAAGGTGAATCATCTGCAACCAAACGATGACCACGATTAATCAACTCTAACGCTAGCTCACTTTTCCCGACACCACTGTTGCCTGTTAATAATACGCCCAGATCAAATACATCCATAAATACGCCATGAACGGTGATGGATGGCGCATAGAGCGTTGTTAGATGGTGGTTTAGTCGATTTAATACGGTGGCAGCAGAAAGATGTGTGCATATAATAGGCACTTCTTGCTCTTGTGCGCCCAGAATAATTTCATCGGTTGCATGTTGATCTTCGCACAATATTATGAGAGTTGGAAGTGCAGCAAAAAATTGCTTAATTGCTTCTTGATAAGCAGACACTTCGAGATTAGCCAGGTAATGAAATTCTTGTGCAGCTAATAAAGTGATTTGCGGTGGATGCACAAAATTTAAAAATCCCACCAATGTGGATAAAGCTTCAGGTGTATATTGCAAGCTGCGGTGTGCGTATTCTTGACCAAAAAACCATGTCAAGTGAAGCTTGCTTTTATGTGTTTCAAACAGTTCTTGAACTGTAGTGCTATGATGCAAGAGCGGCGTCTCCTTTCGCTTGCGTGATAATCCTGAAAGCTTCATCGGATGTACGTGTATGTCGTAAAGCTTCGCGAACGTCACTTTGTGTAAACACTGTTGCAACATCAGATAATATTTTTAAGTGAGCATCATTCTCTGCTTCAGGTACTAATAAACCAAATATTAAATCAACCGGTTGTTCGTTGGGACCTTCAAAAAAAATGGGTTTCTTAAGTTGTAAAAAACAACCAATCGGTCTATCAAGCCCTACCACACGTGCATGAGGTAATGCAACACCGTGTCCCAATGCCGTACTACCTAATTTTTCACGCTCAACCAAAGCTTGAAGGCATTCGCCTTGTATATTTTTAGGTGCACATAATTCAGCGATGATTTCTAGGGTGCGCTTCTTGGTGGATTCGTTAACGCCCAACCGGATCCGTTCCTGGTTTAACACTTTCAATGCCATAGAAAATTCCTGTGTTATTCTTGTGAACCTTGGTGGTCTTGTTTTTTGTTTTTGTAATCGATGGCTTGTCTATCAAGCTTTTTAATTAATGAATCGATGGCCGTATACATATCATCTTCAGTGGCCTTAGCAAACAGTTGATCACTTTTAACATTGATTGTTGCTTCAGCTGTTTGCCGATATGAATCGATGCTTAATATTACATGCACATTTGTCATGTTGTGCAGGTGTCTGGATATTTTTTCAAATTGTTTGTGCACGTGAGTTTTAAGCGCTTCAGTTACTTCGACATTTTTACCGCTAATATTCAATTGCATGTGAAACTCCTAGGTTAATTGCTTACGTAAAGCAGAAGACGGAATTTTCATCTGATCCCTGTATTTTGCCACAGTTCGCCTTGCAAGGGTAAATCCTTTTTGAAATAGTGAGCTTACTAGCTGGCTATCAGAGAGAGGTTGAGCTTTATCTTCTTGCTCAATCAACGTACGTATAAGCTCTTGTACGACCGTATTAGCCACTTCTTCAGACTGGGATTGTCCCATACCTGTATTAAAGAAATATTTCATGGCGCACACACCTAGAGGCGTATGCAGGTATTTTTGATGAATGATGCGCGAGACCGTTGAAAGATGAAGCCCTGTATCTAAAGCAATCACTTCGAGCGTTAATGGTTTTAAAGCGGTGGGTCCTTGTAAAAAGAAAGCACGCTGGTGATGTACAATGCTTTGAGTGATCGTCATTAATGTTTGATTACGCAAATGAATTTGATAAATCAAATCTTTCGCTGAATTTATATGTTCGTTGTCTTTTGTATGTTGCACAGTATCAACATTTAATTTCACATAAGGTAATTGTGTATTCAGTGTAATAATGATTTCATCATTTTCAACTTTGATAATTATATCGGGAACAATGTTTGGAATAGGATTCGAATCAATTTGTAATCCCGGTTTTGGATTTAGACGCTTGATCGTTTTAATCGCTTGTTTAATACGACTTTCAGGCTTATTTAGGGTGTTACATAATTGTGCCACATCCTGCTGCGCTAATGCTTTCATATGATGATGAATGATTTGATTCATGATTTGTTTAAGTTCATCATCGGCTTCGGTGTAAGGTAATTGTAACAACAAGCATTCGCTTAACGAGCGGGCCGCAACACCGGGTGGATCAAACTGTTGGATTTGATACAATACGGCACGTATTAAATG
>CAYUEL010000051.1:0-14099 GCA_964443025.1 uncultured Gammaproteobacteria bacterium
ATCACGTTTACCGCCAAGCCATTACCTCTGCGGGGAGCGGATGTATGGCTGCGCTCGATGCTGAAAAATACTTGGGTTGATAAGTACCTGCAATTAAAGCTATAATCCCCCCTACTGCGATACCCTCAAGGAAATGTATGTCAAAAGAAGATATGATAGAAATGAACGGCACGGTAATTGAAACCCTGCCCAATACAACATTTAAAGTTCAATTGGAAAATGGACATGAGATAGTGGCAAAAAAATATAAAAAAATGCGCAAAAACTACATTCGTATCCTCAAAGGTGATGCCGTTGTGATCGAAATGACACCCTACGATCTCACCAAAGGTCGTATTATTTACCGTGGCAAAATGAAAGATAAGACTGAAGAGCCTGCACCGTAAAGCCTGTTCCCAATTCTACTGTTCTTCGAGCATTTCCACTTTGATATATTCAATGTGAAGTTTATCTTTATTTTCTTTATTCAGCGTCACATGAACGGAGCCCCCTTGATGTAAATCGCCGAACAATATCTGTTCCGCTAAGGGAAGCTTTAATTCTTGCTGGATAAGCCTTGCCATAGGACGCGCACCCATTTTTGAGTCATATCCTTTTTCAGCCAACCACGCACGCGCATCTTGATCCACTTCAATTGCAACACCTTTTTCATCTAACTGCGTTTGCAATTCAACCAAGAATTTATCCACCACATTCACCACTGTGTCTTTCGTTAAAGGATCAAAATGAATAATGCGATCAATACGATTACGAAATTCGGGTGGGAACATACGATTAATGGCTTCATCACTTTGTGACGGATGGTATTCTGTTGTAAAGCCAATACCACGTTTTGATAACTCTTCTGCGCCCGCATTCGTTGTCATCACAATAATAATATGACGAAAATCTGCTTGCGAGCCATTATTATCCGTTAAACTACCATGATCCATCACTTGCAATAAAAGATTAAACACATCTGGATGTGCTTTTTCAATTTCATCTAACAACAAAACAGAATGCGGATGTTTCATCACCGCATCGGTTAATAATCCACCTTGATCAAATCCAACATATCCCGGGGGCGCACCAATTAAACGTGAAACCGTATGACGTTCCATGTATTCTGACATATCAAACCGTAATAATTTAACACCGAGATGTTGCGCCAATTGTTTAGTGACTTCTGTTTTACCCACGCCTGTTGGCCCCGCAAACAAAAAGGATCCAACGGGTTTACGAGGATCACCTAATCCAGCGCGTGACATTTTAATTGCGGCACCCAATGATTCAATCGCTTTATCTTGGCCAAATACAACCATTTTTAAATCACGTTCCAAACAACGCATCATTTCTTTATCACTGGTTGAAACCGTTTTAGACGGAATACGTGCAATCTTCGCAACGATTTCCTCAATCTCTTTAACACCAATGGTTTTCTTACGTCTGTTTAAAGGTTGCAAACGCTGATACGCACCTGCTTCATCCACAATATCAATGGCTTTATCAGGCATAAAACGATCATTGATGTAACGCGCACCTAATTCTGCAGCAGCTCTTAATGCACGCGGCGTGTATTTAATATCGTGATGTTTTTCAAATTGTGATCGTAATCCTTTTAAAATTTCATAAGTTTCATCGATTGTAGGTTCAACCACATCGACTTTTTGAAAGCGACGTGCAAGTGCCCTATCTTTCTCGAATATTCCACGGTATTCTTGATAGGTTGTTGCACCCATGCAGCGTAATTCGCCTGATGCTAATAATGGCTTGATTAAATTAGAAGCGTCCATCACACCACCTGAAGCAGCACCTGCACCAATGATGGTATGAATTTCATCAATAAATAAAATAGAACCATGATCACGACGCAATTGATTTAATACGGCTTTCAAACGTTTTTCAAAATCACCACGGTACTTAGTGCCTGCTAATAATGCGCCTAAATCAAGCGCATAAACAGTGCTACCCTTTAATACATCGGGAACAGTGTCCTCGACGATCATTTTTGCCAAACCTTCAGCGATTGCTGTTTTACCAACACCGGCTTCACCCACCAGTAATGGATTATTTTTACGACGCCGACATAATACTTGCACCACGCGCATTACTTCATGTTCACGACCAATCAATGGATCAATGTAACCTGTTTTCGCACGTACATTTAAATTAACTGCAAATGATTCTAAAGGCGATTGATTGCCTGTTTCTTCAAGACCCAGATCTTCTTCAGATTGTGGCATTTCACCTAAACTATGATCTTCTTCTTGAACTTTTGAAATACCATGAGCAATGTAATTTACTACATCCAATCTTGATATATTTTCTTTCTTCAAAAAGTAAACTGCTTGTGATTCTTGTTCACTAAAAATAGCCGCTAAGACATTCGCACCGGTTACTTCAGATTTACCTGAAGATTGCACATGAAACACCGCACGTTGCAACACACGTTGAAAACCTAATGTAGGTTGTGTTTCACGTTCACGATCTTCATTAGGAATAAGCGGCGTTGTTTCATCGATGAACGCCGTCAGATCATGACGTAAACGTTCGATATCGCTGCCACACGCTCGCAATACACCTACGGCGGAAGGATTATCTAACAGAGAAAGAAGTAAATGCTCAACCGTCATGAATTCATGACGCTTTTCGCGTGCCTCTTTAAATGCCAAATTTAATGTAAATTCTAGTTCTTTGCTTAGCATGTATTAATCCTCGTATGTGCACGCCTCCATATCACATAATAAGGGGTACTCATGTTCTCTTGCGCAATCCATCACAAGTGCAACTTTTGTTTCAGCAATGTCGTACGGGTAAATCGCACACACTGCCTTCCCCTGGGTATGTATTTGGAACATGGTTTGCTGCGCGCTTTCTAAACTCATGTCAAAATATTTTTGCAAAATATCTACAACAAAATCCATTGGTGTAAAATCATCATTGATGATAATCACCTGATACAACGGTGGCCTTTTAAGCAAAGGCCGCGCCTGTTCAAGTACTGCTGTGATTTCCCTATCGCCCGTGATCACATCCATCATGGGTAACTCCTCCATTCACCTTTGAGGTGCTTTAAATAAGTTTAGTCAAGCAAAGGATACCACGCCAGCAGCCAGATGAATAGCTATAACTCCTTATATTTTTTAAAAAAATTATTTGACGAATGCGCAATCCCTGTATATAAATACTATGTATTGGTTTCAATATAATTACACGGACAGTTAACAATAAAAGGGAAGGAAGTATGGCTATCGGCACAGTCAAGTGGTTCAATAATGCTAAAGGGTACGGCTTTGTGCGCCCTATCAATGATCAGGGTGAAGATATATTTGCCCACTTCTCCACCATTATTATGGATGGCTATAAGACTCTGAAAGCCGGCCAATTGGTTGAGTTTGAAATTAGCACGGGGCCCAAAGGGTTACATGCTATCAACATCCGGGCAAGCATTAGCGAAGAAGCCCTCAGAGAAAATGCATCTGATCTGGCAGCAAAAAGCATCTCCACGATTGCTATTGCTAGCCCAGCCCATGCATCAATGAACGAAACCGCTGAATAATTTATAACCCTAATACGTCATCCGTATTAGGGTTTTCCCCATCCTTATTTTTTTGATAACTCTATTAATATAATAGAAACAAATTACAACCCGTTGTTTTTTAAAGGTATTGATTTTTTTTATTGGTTGAATAACACTTCTAATAGGCCTAAAATTAAGTTAAGAACATAATTATTTAGGCGATGGTATGCAATATACGGTTTTACCCAAAAGCAAAAGGGGGCTAAATCATGCCTACTGTGCTTCTTTATGCCTCCTCAGCATAACCTCCCCTCTTTTCGCTAACCCTATAGGCGGCGATGTCATAGGCGGCTCCGCCACCATCGATTACGGTACAACAACGGTTATTAATCAAGTCACTGATAAAGCCATTATTAATTGGCAAGATTTTTCTGTAGGCGAAGGCCAAACCACTCAATTCGTTCAACCTTCTTCGAGTTCCGTTACCTTAAATCGTGTCGTCGGTGGTAATCCTTCTGAAATTCTCGGTAATTTAAAAGCTAATGGACAAGTATTTCTCGTTAATCCTAACGGTATCGTTTTTGGGCCTAATGCCCATATTGATGTTGCCGGCCTGGTCGCCTCAACCGCAAACATCGCCAATGATGACTTCATGGCCGGCAACTATCATTTTATGAATGCTCCTGATGGTTCTTACATTGAAAACCACGGCACTATTACCATTGCCGATGCAGGCATGGCTATTCTTGTTGCACCTTCTGTTAAAAACTTCGGACTTATCAATGCACATATGGGTGATATCGTTCTCGCGTCTGGTAAATCCTACACACTCGATTTATACGGCGATGGTTTAATTTCTTTCGATGCAAATGTGCTAGTCGATAACGGCCTCGTTGAAAACTTAGGCACAATTTCAGCCAATGGCGGAAATATTTTATTAACCGCTCAAGCCGCTGATACTATACTGGAAAGCCTGATTAATGCAGGTGGTTATATCGAAGCGACTTCTGTATCGGAACACCACGGTCATATTGTTCTTCAAGGTTACGATAATTCTCAAATTTCTATTAGCGGTTTAATAAACGCATCCGGTGATGATGCCGGTGAATCCGGTGGTATTATTCAAGCTTCCGCAAATTATATTAAATTACTCGACGGTAGCGTTTTAAATGCCAGCGGTGATAACGGTGGCGGTACCATTCATATCGGCAGCGATCAATACCACAATCCAAAAGATGATCCGACTTTAAATACATTGGGTTTACTCGCCTCATTACGTACCGCTGATTATGTCTACATGGCTGATGATGCCGTTATTCATGCCGATGCATTAACTCATGGCGACGGCGGGGATGTTGTTCTTTGGGCTGATAAATACACTTGGTTTTACGGTGATATCAGTGCAAAAGGCGGCAGCATCGATGGTAATGGGGGTCGAATTGAAACATCGGGTTATGAATATTTAGATATTGCCGGCGGTCACGTAGATACATCATCCCCAGTTGGTATTACCGGTGAGTGGTTGCTAGATCCTTACAATGTCGAAATTTCAGATCTTTCAACAACCAATCCAGAATATTTTAGTGGCGGCAATCCTAATACCTATACACCCACCGATAATAGCACCCGCATAAACATTGATGATATCAGCTCTAACTTGGCTTCAGCCAATGTTATTATCACTACGGGCTCTGCCGATGGTCCACAAGCGGGTAATGTCACATTCACCAACTCAGGCACGTTAACATGGTCGAATAGTAATACATTTACCGTTAATGCGGCTAATAATATCATTTGGTTAGGCGATGGCTCACCTACCATTATTCAAAACACAGGCAGTGGTAATGTTGTGTTGAATGCTGATTCGGATTTGAGTGGCGTGGGTACCTTCAGCTTAGGTTTTGGTGTGATCGAAGTTAACAATGGCAGCATTATTCTTACGTATATTCCCGCAACCAGCTATGCAAACGAGATTAGTTTCAGTTCAAATTATACTATTACTGGATCAGGTTCTTTTTCCGCACAAATGAAAGTGTATGACAATATCAGCGGATTTGGTTTACAAGATATCAGTAATAATCTTGCTGGTGATTATATCCTTGTTCAAAATCTAGCAACAGGATTAGGATCTTTCACACCATTAGGTGGTGCCGGTACTGTCAATACTTTTTCCGGTTCTTTAGATGGTGATGGTTATACCATTTCGGGATTAACCATTAGCACCAATGGTGTAAATAACGTGGGTTTAATTGGTGCAACATCTTCTGGTGCTGTATTAAGAGATATTACTTTAAGTAGCCCTTCTGTCACCGCAACAGATTCAGGTGGCGTAGGTATTTCTAACATTGGTATTTTAATAGGTAATGCTGGCTCAGGCACTTCAATAAGCGGTGACATTACCATTACGAGTGGTAGTCTTAGCGCAAGTACCACAGGCGGCTCTGTGACCAATGTCGGTGGTATGATAGGTTCGGCCACCAGTCTTACCACAAGTAGTTCAGGTAGTTTAACATTTGGTGGTACCGTTTCGGCATCCTCAGCAACGAATGTGGCTGGTTTATTTGGTTCTTTAACCAGTAGTACCGTTTACAACACAGGCAATAGCGGCACCATTTCAGGTGGCAGTAATGTCGCTGGTAACGTCGGCAGTATGACTGGCAGTACATTGAATTTTGCTTATAACATTGGAACTATTACAGGCATAAGTAACGTGGCGGGTATTGCAGGTACTACTAACAGTGGTAGTACTATCAGCAATGCATTTTTTGGTGGCACCGTCACCGGCAGTGGTAGTAATATAGGCGGTGTTGTTGGTGAAAATAACGGCACTATTAATACGGCGTTAGGTGTTGGCACCATTTCAAGCGGTGGCACAAATCGTGGTGTGTTAATCGGTAATAATTCTGGCACATTAACAAATGGGCTCTATGACAGCGGTGTTAACAGCGGACTTGGCGTGGCGGGCGCCAACAGTGGTAGTTTATCTTATATTGCCAATACGGGTAGTGTTTTTAATCAATCCGCTATTTATACCTCCGCCGGCTTTAGCATCAGCTCAGGCTTTTGGAGCCTTACCTCTGGCGCAGGCTTTTATGCCTCATTGGATTGGTGCGGCAGTGCGTGTAGGGTTACGATTTCAACCTCTGATTCTGCTACTGCGTTTACCAGCCAACAACTTTCAGGCATCACAACTACTGAACGTATACTTGAAACAACAGATGACCCTGGCAGCTCTTACATCGATAACGACCTCTATTACAGCCTTTTACTTGATTATGGTTATTATTTAAGTGATTATTTCGCCTATTATTTTGGCGATGATAACCCTATCACTTCCGCTGCACGTCAGGAATTTTTCAGTAATGTTCTCCTACTTACACCTATGTATGCGCGTGTTGAAGACGGTAGCAGCACCGATGATTCATCTGGATCTGCAAACCCCACCATGGTCATTGATACAGAGGCATTCGGTCAAATTATTGAAGCCATGATTGCCTACTATGGCTGCGCCTCTTGATTACTGCTGCACTTCAACATATAATGCCACATGCATAAACCTCTCAATAAAACCCGTATTGTTGTCGGCATGTCCGGCGGTGTTGATTCCTCTGTTTCTACGTATTTACTGAAAAAACAGGGATTTGATGTGCATGGGCTTTTCATGAAGAACTGGGAGCAAGATGATACCGAGCTTTATTGTCATTCTGCCCAAGACGTCGTTGATGCTAAACAAGTGGCTGATACCATTGGCATTCCTATTACGAGTGTTAATTTTGCGAAAGTATATTGGAATCGTGTTTTTCAGCATTTTTTAGCGGAATATCAAGCCGGTCGCACACCCAATCCTGACATCTTATGTAATACCGAAATTAAATTTAAAGCCTTTTTAGAACATGCAAAAACATTGGGTGCTGATAAAATTGCAACGGGTCATTATGCGCGTGTGATTGAAACCAAAAATGAATATCAGCTTCATAAAGCAAATGATTTAAATAAAGATCAAAGTTATTTTCTGCATGGTTTAAATCAACAACAATTGAGTCAAGCAGTATTTCCATTGGGTGAAATGGATAAACCCACCGTGCGCAAGATTGCACAGGAACAAGGGTTTAAAAATGCGAATAAAAAAGATTCAACGGGTATTTGTTTTATTGGTGAACGTAAGTTCAAAACTTTTTTAAAAGATTACTTGCCTGCGCAACCGGGTGATATCGTTGTATATGATACGGATAAGATCATCGGTACGCATGAAGGATTGATGTATTATACCCTCGGACAACGCCAGGGTCTTGGCATTGGTGGTGTCAAAGATGCGAATGAAGAACCTTGGTATGTGGTCGCAAAAGATTTAACAACGAATCGTTTACTCGTTGTGCAAGGTGAACACCCAGCTTTGTATTCCTCCAATTTATATGTTCAATCCATTCATTGGATTGGGCAACCCCCGCTTGAATTACCCTACCGCTGCTTTGCAAAAACACGTTACCGTCAAGTGGATCAAGCGTGCACAATAACGCAAGAAGAAACTGGCTTCCGTGTTGATTTTGACCAACCCCAACGGGCTATTACACCGGGGCAATCCGTTGTATTTTACAATGGCAGCCAATGTTTGGGCGGAGGTGTAATTTTTCGTTAGGGTGGTATAGAATATGATTTTACCTAGGACTTATGCAAATGGATATCGACCCACACGTTTTGACTGCCATCTCCCCGCTTGATGGCCGCTATGCTCAAAAAGTAAACGAACTTCGCACTATTTTCAGTGAGTTTGGCTTATTCAAAGCTCGCGTAAAGGTTGAAATTGAATGGCTTAAGGCATTAGCCGCTGAAAAAAATATCAAAGAATTACCTGCATTTGATGCCCATACTCTTCAGTATTTAGACAGTATCGCCGATGACTTTGACATCACCGCTGCCGAACGCATTAAAACCATCGAGCGCACGACAAATCACGATATGAAAGCGGTTGAATACTACATCAAAGAACAAATGCAAGCCCATCCAACATTAACGCAAGCTGCGGAGTTTGTGCATTTTGCTTGTACGTCGGAAGACATTAACAACCTTGCTTATGCGTTAATGACACAACAAGGTCGTCATGTGCTGACCCAACATTTAGATGGGTTGTTCATGCAGATAAAAAACATGGCAAAACAATGGGCAAATGTTCCCATGTTATCCCGCACGCATGGTCAAGCTGCCTCCCCCACTACGGTTGGGAAAGAATTTTTAAATATGGCTGCACGCTTGCAACGCGGTATCAACGAACTTTCGTTATTACCTTTGCTCGGTAAAATCAATGGCGCTGTGGGTAATTTTAATGCACATCATGTGGCATATCCTGAAGTGAATTGGCCTGAATTTGCCGAGAAATTTGTAGGAAGTTTAGGGTTAACGTACAACCCCTATACGATTCAAATCGAACCACACGATAGTCTTGCAGCCATTTTGGATACTATCGCCATGATCAACGTCATTCTCACGGATGTATCGCGTGATATCTGGGGTTATATTGCCTTAAATTACTTTAAACAAAAACGTGTGAAAGGTGAAGTGGGTTCATCCACCATGCCACACAAAGTGAACCCTATCGATTTTGAAAATGCCGAAGGTAATTTAGGATTGGCCAATGCAATCAATCGTTTCATGAGTGAAAAATTACCCGTATCCCGTTGGCAACGTGATTTAACCGATTCAACTGTATTGCGCAATCTTGGTTTAAGTTTTGGACATAGTTTAATCGCATATCAATCGCTTAAAAAAGGATTGGATAAATTAGAATTAAATAAAGATTATGTAATTGAAGATTTGAATAAGCATCCGGAAGTATTGGCCGAAGCCATTCAAACCGTGATGCGTCGGTATGGCATTGAACACCCTTATGAAAAGTTGAAAGATCTCACTCGCGGCGAACCGTTAACGTTGGATGCGTTACGCAAGTTTATCGCAATACAACCTTTACCCGATGATGTAAAAAAACGTTTAATGTCAATGACACCCGCGGATTATACAGGCTTAGCGACTCATTTAGTAAATGAGTTTTGAAGAGCTTATGTTATCATTTTGCGCATCCGCTTGCTGCGCGCGCGGTTCTGATGGCAGGATGGTGCGTTGAATACGTTAAGCTGTTGCCATTTTGGTGCCGGTTCGGTTTGTGTGTTGCCAAACCGTCAGAGGCATGGATGCCGATGACGAGCCTACAGGGATGTATTCACGGCGTGTTTGGCAACACGCGAACCGATAAAGGCACTAACAAAATGGCAACAACGTTTCTTAAACTGTTTCGGTCTCAGCCAAACTTAACCAGGTACTAATAGCGGTATCAGGATTCAACGAAATCGTATCAATGTTTTGCTTTAATAACCATTGCGCAAAATCAGGATAGTCGGATGGACCTTGTCCACAAATGCCGATGTACTTACCCAATTTATTGCACGTTAATATCGCATTCGCAATCAGCGCTTTAACAGCTGGATCACGCTCATCAAAACGATTGGCTACTAATGAAGAATCTCGATCCAATCCTAACGTTAATTGCGTTAAATCATTAGAACCAATGGAAAAACCATCGAAATATTGCAAGAACTTATCCGCCAAAATAGCATTGGATGGGATCTCACACATCATAATTAATTTTAATCCATCTTTACCGCGCTCTAAACCATTGCGCGCCAATACCTCGACCACTTCTTTGGCTTCATCCAACGTACGTACAAACGGTATCATGATTTGTACATTATCTAATCCCATCTGGTTACGTACTTTGAGCATCGCTTCACATTCCAATGCAAAACATTGTGCAAAACTGCTGGATGTATAACGTGACGCACCACGAAAACCTAACATGGGGTTTTCTTCCTTAGGCTCAAACTTTTCTCCACCTACCAAATGTGCATATTCATTGGATTTAAAATCAGATAATCTCACAATCACAGGTTTAGGATAAAATGCAGCGGCAATGGTTGCAACGCCTTCAGCGACTTTATCCGTGAAAAATGCTTTGGGATTCGTATAACCTTGAATACGTGCTTGAATATCTTGTTGCAGCGCTGCATCACATTGATCAAAATCAATCAATGCTTGCGGGTGAATACCGACCATCCGGTTAATGATAAACTCAAGTCGCGCCAAACCTACGCCGTGATTCGGTAATCTTTGAAAATCAAATGCGCGATCAGGGTTCCCAACATTCAACATGATCTTAACAGGAATCTCAGGCATTTTTGCAACATCAAGATGTTGTTGGCGGTAATTTAATTTTTCTGCGTAGATAAAACCTGTATCACCTTGCGCACATGAAACTGTAACTACTTGTCCATCTTTAATCACTTTGCTTGCATTACCGCAACCCACCACGGCAGGAATGCCTAATTCACGCGCAATGATAGCTGCATGACAGGTGCGCCCGCCTCGATTTGTCACAATAGCAGCGGCTTTTTTCATGACCGGTTCCCAATCTGGATCCGTCATGTCGGTAACCAATACATCACCTGCTTGAACTTCGTGCATCTGTGTCGCACTTTTAATCACACGTGCAACACCGACACCAATTTTTTGACCAATGGCGCGGCCTTCGCATAAAATTGTACCTTTCTCTTTTAATTCGAAACGTTCAATTGTTTGTCCACCCTGTGAGATCACCGTTTCGGGTCGTGCTTGCACGATGTAAAGTTCGCCGGTACGTCCATCTTTTGCCCATTCGATATCCATCGGACGTCCATAATGTTTTTCAATCAAAACAGCGTAACGTGCCAATTGCATGGCATCATCATGATGAATACAAAATTGATGTTGTTCTTCCAGTGAAACATCCACAGTTTTCACGCGTTCCACTGCATCATAAATCATCTTGATCTGTTTGCTACCTAATGTTTTTCGCAACACCGCTTCTTTACCTTGCATCAAAGAAGGTTTAAATACATAAAATTCGTCGGGATTCACCGCGCCTTGAACCACAGTTTCACCCAAGCCATAACTTGCGGTGATAAATACCACTTGATCAAAACCAGATTCTGTATCAACGCTGAACATGACGCCACTGGTTGCTAGATCACTGCGCACCATTTGTTGTACACCTGCAGATAAAGCCACATGTTCATGCGCAAAATGTTGATGTTCACGGTAAGCAATCGCGCGATCGTTAAATAACGACGCAAATACTTCTTTAATAGTATGTAACACATCATCAATGCCATTCACATTCAAAAACGTTTCTTGTTGGCCAGCAAACGATGCATTAGGCAAATCTTCTGCCGTCGCTGATGATCGTACGGCAACGGAAAAATCGCTGCCTAATTCATCGCTTAATGTTTGATAGGCACTTCGAATATCTTGTTCTAAATCACGAGGTAAGGTTGCTTCTTGAACCCAGCTGCGAATGGCTTTACCCGCTTCTTGGAGTTGTTGAACATTGTCGATGTTTGTGGCTTTAAGACGAGCATAAATTTTCTGATCGAGCCCATCTTGTGCAAGGAATTTACGAAAAGCAGTAGAGGTTGTTGCAAAACCATTGGGAACTTTGACATTAGCTTTAGCGAGATTTTGCACCATCTCACCCAGTGAGGCATTCTTTCCCCCCACTTGCTCCACATCATTCATGTCTATGTCTTTGAACCAACGAATGTTTGTCATCGCGTCCTCGCCTAACAGTGGAAATGTGGTATATTGTACACCATTATGCCCCGACATGTATTCTTTATCTCCGATGGAACTGCAATCACCGCCGAAACAGTGGGGATGAGCCTGCTAACCCAATTTAATATGTATGATTTTGAATTTAAGACGTTACCCTTTGTGGATTCCGTTCCCAAAGCCGAGGCGGCACAACAACAAATTGCCCAGGCTTTTCAAAAAACAGGCAAATCTCCCCTCGTTTTTAGCACCTTGATGAACCCCGAGGTCGCTACCCTGATTGCTCAATCTCCCGCTGTTGTGGTGGATGCCTTTGCCCACTTTATCCCTCAGCTTGAAGAGGCCCTGGGGACGAAAGCCAGTGGCCAAGCAGGGAAATCTCACAGTGTGAAAAGCCCCGATCAATACCACGCCCGGATGGACGCCGTTAACTTTACGATCAATACCGATGACGGGTTGCATCCCGATCACTATAAAAAGGCTGAAATTATCCTAGTGGGTGTTTCCCGCAGCGGTAAAACACCTACATCGATCTACTTGGCTTTAAATTTTGGCATTAAATGCGCGAATTACCCCGTAACACAAGATGATCTAGATCACAAAGGCATGCCGCTAGCACTCAAAGATTACACACATAAATGCTTTGGTTTAACCATTGACCCCGTCCGTTTGAATCAAATACGAACGCAACGCCGAGCGAATTCCACCTACGCTACATTGCAACAATGCCAGAAAGAAGTGAAAGCAACTGAAGCATTATTCAAAGAATATGGCATCCCCATGCTCAATACCACGCATCTTTCGGTTGAAGAAATAGCGGCCCGTATCGTGGCGGAAAAAGGCTTACAACGCGGACCTCGATAAACCTACATTATCTTTAGATATCGGCTATAGCCTTTCATCTCAAAACGTGGTATGTGATTGTTTTTCAAAAGATTTTTCCTTTACCCATCCGTTGATCTATCTTGAACTTTTGGCCTAGCACACTACGTTGCGGCTATTTTTGAGATGACCCACAACAGATAGGGGTATAATATAGTTTTATCTTGATTATAAAATTTATACCGTTTGACGGAGCGGATCGGACATCTATACTCATCCTTACCTCGACATGAAAACATAATAAATACATGACGAGAAAATATAATAACAGCAGGCATAACAACAATAAAGTAGTTTGGAGATTACAATGAAACTTCATGGAAGCTCACGTCAAACGCGTGCCGAAGGCGATGACACATATTCTAGTTGGGATGTGATGGTCATTGTAAAAAAGATCAAAGGAAATAATAAGAAGGCGATTAAACACGATAAATTTGATTTTATCTGTTTAAAAAACTGTAGCTAATTAAATCATAATAATAGATATAACCGCAATATCACACTAGCTGACACTGGCGTCCTGAAAAGGACGCCAGTTTTTTTGTAATGCTGTTGCCATTTTTGTTGAGATTATAAAATCGATGGCTCATCTGATCGCTCGTTAACACTCGCGCTGACTCGAGATGAGCGGTAAGCGTGGGTCGGGGCACGAGCGTTAGCGAGCGATCGGATGGGTTATGCCCCGTTGAAGCTTGCTTTCTTTTTTAACAATGGTTTTGCTTCTTCTCTTCGAAATTTATGACCGAGTGGATAATCCACTTGAACAGGATCTGTGTACGTACCATCTTTGAAAAATATTTGTATTCGATTAGGAATTGCACGTTTTTCAGGATCAAAATAAGCTTTAGTAAATATTGGATCTTCACTCACTTCCATCGTCGCGCGTAAACGATCAATGCGAGGATCTTTCGCAAAATCATCACTGTAACTTTCTGCTGTTAATGCACCAAATATCAGAGGTACCGCAATCATGTATTGTAAACAATGATCGCGATCCGCATAATTATTTAATATCCCCGTTTTATTAATGATTTGATGACCCGCTTCTTGCGTATGCACAACAATCTTATCAATATCATTAAGACGA
>CAYUEL010000052.1:0-13957 GCA_964443025.1 uncultured Gammaproteobacteria bacterium
AAGATGGCTTCACGCAAGGATTGGGATTTTTGATGTTGTTAATGATCATAGGCAGTTTACGTGAACTCATTGGTCAAGCAAGTTTATTGAGCAACGCGCAAGATTTATTTGGACCTATTGCATCGGGTTGGGGAATATATTTTAATCAAGATCAATCCGGGTTTTTATTAGCTTTATTACCACCCGGTGCATTTATATTGATGGGATGTTTGATTGCACTCAATAACATCAGAACCGCGCGCGAAAGCAAGCGGATGTAGGAAATGTAGCGGTTCTGGGAAGCACGATCAGGAGCACAACATGACACCGAAAAACTGTAAAGAAATATTTCGTCGATTTGCACAAGTGAATCCGAATCCGACAACGGAATTAAAATTCACCACACCTTTTGAGCTATTAGTCGCAGTGATCTTGTCTGCGCAATCAACAGATGTTGGCGTCAATAAAGCCACCGATAAATTATTCAAGGTAGCCAATACACCAGAACAAATTAAACATTTAGGATTAACAAAGCTGAAAACCTATGTTCAAACGATTGGGTTATATAACACGAAGGCAGCCAATATTATAAAGATGTGTGATATTTTAATTGAACAACATCACGGGAAAGTTCCTCAAACACGCGAAGAACTCGAGGCATTACCCGGTGTTGGACGCAAAACCGCAAACGTTGTGTTAAACACAGCATTTGGTATGGAAACCATGGCGGTAGATACACATATATTTCGCGTTGCCAATCGCACAGGTTTGGCACCCGGCAAAAATCCTCGAGAAGTGGAAGATAAGTTATTGGAAGTGGTACCTAACGAATACCGTAAAGATGCGCATCATTGGTTAATCTTACACGGCCGCTACATTTGTATCGCACGTAAACCTAAATGCAGCGAATGCCTCATTCAAGATTTGTGTGAATATCCAGATAAGAATTTGTGATGATGGTTTTATGCAACTGCTCTCGGGCCAGCGGCTCTCTATTTAAAACGCTTCTAGCCCCGTAATATACCGTCCAATAATTAAATGATGAATATTATCCGTACCTTCATAAGTAAATACTGATTCAAGATTATTCATATGGCGAATCACTGGATATTCTAAACTAATGCCATTTGCGCCCAATATATTCCGAGCCATACGCGCAATCTTCAATGCTTCACGACATGCATTCATCTTTGCCATCGATACTTGGCTGAAATGTGCTTTATTCTGATCAAACAATCGTCCAAGTTGTAAATTGAAACATTGTGCTTTCGCAATTTCCGTTAGCATATCTACTAGATCATGTTGAACCAACTGAAAACTTGCAATGGGTTTATGAAATTGTTGACGTTGTTTCGCATAATCCAACGCTGTTTCATAACAAGACATCGCCGCTCCCATCGCGCCCCATGCAATGCCGTAACGTGCTTGCGTTAAACAACTCAATGCCGCACCCAGACCCTTTGAAGATCCAGGCAATATGTGCGACTCTGGTACAAAGCAATCATTTAAAATAATTTCACCTGTTAACGACGCACGCAAAGATGCTTTATGTTTGACTTCATTTGTTGTGAATCCTTTAAAGTCACGTTCAACAATAAATCCTCGAACAACACCCTCTAACTTTGCCCATACAATAGCTAAGTCTGCAATGGGTGCATTGGTAATCCACATTTTAGTACCATTCAACACATAACCACCCTTCGTTTTTTTCGCGGTGGTTTGCATGCTATTCGGATCAGAACCTGAATCCGGCTCTGTTAGCCCATAACAACCAATCAGTTTTCCCTGGGCCAATAGAGGTAAGAAATGTTGCTTTTGTTCGGGGCTGGCCATCACGTAGATGGGATACATGACCAAGGAACTTTGTACGGAAACGAAGCTACGTAAGGCGCTATCGCCCCGTTCCAGTTCCTGGCAAACCAAACCATAGGTGATGTAATTCGCGCCCGAGCCACCATATTCTTCGGGAAGGGTCAGGCCGAACAACCCCAACTCAGCCATCGATTGCGTTAATTCATGCGGATATTCGCCCTTTTCAAATGCTTCTCCCATCAAGGGAATGACCCGATCATCAACAAAGCGACGAACCGTGTCGCGCGTTAAACGTTCATCGTCCGTTAAAAGAGAGTCCAGTTGTAAAAAGTCGTCCATGAAAACGTATTCTCCATTTTCTGTCATTGCGAGATCTAACCTTGATCTCGTCATTGCGAGGCCCAAAGGGCCGAAGCAATCCATTTTCGATGTGGATTGCTTCGGCCCTTTGGGCCTCGCAATGACGAAATAAGCGGGGCTCGCAATGACAACAATATATCATTATAATATGCCCTGGAACTGGATAAGGCAAAGATAATGTCACGAGAAAAATTTGTATTGGTCTTACAAGAATCGAAGGAAATTGCGCCGTTGGTGCGTCATTTCAGCTTTGTACGCAAAGATGGTCAACCCTTTGAGTTTATTCCAGGCCAGTTTGTTAACTTATTCTTTGGTTTCCGCGGAGAAGAATTGCAACGCAGTTACTCGCTCGCCAACATTCCTGGCGAAGAGAATGATGTGGAACTCGCGCTGTCTTATGTCAGCAATGGTCGCGCATCCGATCATTTATTTAACATGATCCGCGGCGATGAAGTCTTAGCCAGCGGTCCCTTTGGCCGCCTCACTCTGCGCGAAGAACAACCTAAACGTTATATTTTAGTAGCCACGGGAACAGGCGTCACCCCCTACCGATCCATGTTGATGGAATTATCCAAACGTATGCATGATACACAAGTGGAAGTGGTATTGTTACAAGGCGCACGTAGTCCTGAAGATTTATTGTATCGCGATGAACTCATCCAATTTTCCAAGAAGCATACCCACTTTACATTTTACGGTTGCTGTTCACGCACATTATCCAATCCACCTCAAGCTTATGAAAAATTAGGCTATGTGCAAAATCAGTTTGATGATCTGAATCTTAATCCCGAACATGATTTAGTATTTTTGTGCGGTAATCCAAACATGATTGACGAAGCTTACGCCAAATTAACGGAAAAAGGTTTTACCGCGAAAAACGTGCGTCGCGAAAAATATGTATTTTCACACTAGGCACTGGGAATAATGTCATGGAAAGTTTAACGATCATACGCCCCGACGATATGCATGTTCATCTTCGCGATGGCGATGCATTAAAAATCACGGTCGCCGCAACAGCAAAACAATTTGCCCGTGCCATTGTCATGCCTAATTTAAAACCGGCTGTTACCACGCTTGCCGCTGCTATTGCGTATCATCGACGTATTTTAGAACAAGTGCCAGTTAATTTAGACTTTCAACCCTTGATGACCTTGTACTTCAGTCCCGATTTAGATGCACAAGAAATCCGCGACGCAAAAGAATCGGGTTTGATTTATGGCATTAAATTATATCCTCATGGTGTGACCACACATTCGGATGAAGGTGTTGCGAGTATGGCAGCAATATTTCCGATCTTAGAAGTGATGGAAAAAGTGGGAATGCCATTACTTGTGCATGGTGAAGCCGTGGGTGACATCGATATTTTTGATCGTGAACAAGTATTCATTGAACGTCATCTCGCACCTCTGGTCGAAAAATTTCCGAAATTAAAAGTGGTATTGGAACATATTACAACACAAGTTGCGGTGGATTTTGTCAGCGCTGCTCATGATTGTGTCGCTGCTACTATTACGGCACATCATCTCATGTATAACCGTAATCATTTATTGTCGGGCGGTGTGAAACCCCATTTGTATTGCATGCCGATATTAAAACGGGAACGGCATCAAGAAGCTTTATTGCAGGCCGCAACATCCGGTAATCCTAAATTTTTCTTAGGGACGGATTCCGCTCCTCATGCACGTTTACGTAAAGAATCACCGTGCGGTTGCGCCGGTGTATTTTCCGCATTGAGCGCGATGGAATTATATGCGAGTATCTTTGAAGCCGCAGATGCATTGGATAAGCTCGAAGGTTTCGCAAGTATTTATGGCTCTGATTTTTACGGATTACCCCGTAACGAAGATACGATCACATTGATGCAAGAAGAATGGACAATGCCTGAATCCGTACCCTATATCGACAATGATATATTGATACCGATGTGCGCAGGCGAAACATTGAATTGGAAACAGAGTCGCGGCTAGATGCCGCTGAGTAACCTGCCCATTAAAGAAAGATCTATCTTTAACAGGCAGGTTCAGCGTTAATTAGTATGTATTTCGATTGCCATCCTGTTTGTCGTTGTTATTATTGTTGTTATTATTATTGCTGTTGTCAGTTTTATCTTTTTGATCGTTATCGAGCCACGGCCTCCCGCTGTTATACATTCCATTATTTTGTTGCTTCTGCGACTGCGAATGTTGATGATCCTCCGTCCGAATTTGTTTCCCAAGCTGTTCAGGATCATGCTCAAACAATCCTACCGGTAACGAATCATCTGAATACCACCACTGTATACCCCTCGCAATAACCATCGCCATCGCTGTTAACGCCATTGCCGTCACTAGAACCACACTGAACGTTGTAGCCAGATCTGCCGCAAATGCAACGATATTTAAAGAAGAAGGCATGATGGCATAGGCATTTAAACCTACCATTTTATCAATAAGAAATAACCCTACATCTAATGGCGCAGAAAATACATTGGCTGCTGCACCGGTTTTTACCTCACTCACACCGGGAATATAATCAAACAATTTCGTGAATAACGCTAACCCAAATCCTGCCCATGCGATGAACGAACCGATAAAGGCAGAAAATACATAGGGTGAATTAGGGACTGGTTGCCCCCACCGATTATTGAGATTACTTCCAACTTTTACGGGTCTGGTTGGAATCAATGCACTGTTCAATGGTTCCATGGAATATATAAAATCAGCCATATGGCTAGTTGTTATTGTTTCTCGACTTCTTGCCTTATAAAATACTTTTGCATCATGCCAAGAATCCCAAAAAAAACCTTTCAACATGAGAGCCGGTACCCAAACAGGAGCAGTGAGTGCTACAAACCAAGGCCTATGCCTGATAGGTTCTGACTTCACCACATGGGTCTCGGCTCTAGCGCTACCCTCGAGTAGGTCACCCACATCGTTAGCCTTCTGAGAGGCTGCAAAACGCTTGTATTCCTCATGATCCAATACTTTATGTTTGTAATAATCCAACGGCGTTGTATAAAAAGCGGTTAATGCACCCGCGAAACCAGATACACCAGCAAAGAACTTACCCATCGCAATCTCCTTTTACGTGCTACTACCTGATGCCTACACGATTCCTGGCCAACCATAAAAAGATAAGGCCTGGAAATGAGGCAACAAAGGTCGTTATAAAGAATGTTACCCAACCGTGATATTCTACCAGATATCCAGAAATAGGTCCTAAAAATTCGCGCCCAATTGAAGCAAGTGCCGAAAAAATGGCGAATTGGAAAGCTGTATAACGTTTATCGCAAAGGCTCATTAAGAACGCAATGAATGCCGCCGTTCCCATTCCACCAAAAAAACTATCGCTTAAAACAGTAATAACCATGACGGGAAAACTATGTCCCACCCAAGCCAACCATAAAAACAATAGGTTTGAAAAGGCCTGAAGTAAACCAAAGATTATCATTGCTTTAAATAAAGTGATGCGCGTCATGAGAACTCCGCCCAAAAACACACCTAATATTGTAAAAGCCCATCCTCCCATATTCGTCACCGTACCAATTTCCGTTAACGAAAATTCTAATCCGCGAATGAGAAAAGCCGTTTGCATGCGTAACAAAAAGGCATCGCCAAACTTATAAAATATAAGTATTAACAATAACCACATTGCCGCAGGACGTGTAATAAATTCTTTGAACGGTAACACGATCGCATCAAATAATGTTTTGGGTCGATGATCAAAATGGTTCGGTTCTAAACACAATAATGTCGTGATAATGCCAACGGCCATTAAACTCGCCATGATCACGTAAGTAATAGACCAACCAATATGATCCGCAAGAATGAGCGCCATACCACTGGAAACAATCATCGCCACTCGATAAGCCGCTACAAAAAATGCAGCCCCCATGCCGCGCTCTTCAGAGGGTAAGATTTCCGTTCGATAGGCATCCACGGCAATGTCTTGTGTCGCGGATACAAACGCCACTGATACCGCCATGCCCGCTAATAATAAGGGCGTATTGATCGGATCGAATAACGACATGCAGGCAATGCCTGCCAGTAATAATAATTGTGTGATGAGCATCCACCCACGACGTGGCCCAAGAAATGGCCATACGTAACGATCAACCAGCGGCGCCCACAAAAATTTAAATACGTAGGGCGTGCCGACTAATGAGATAAATCCAATTTCAATGTAACTTTTACCGGAAACGGCGAACCAGGCCTCTAATGTGTTACCGGTTAATGCCAAGGGTAATCCTGATGAAAACCCAAGGAACATCACGGTTAATAAACGCGGATTCATCAGATGTCGGAACATAGTTTGCTGTGCAGATGTGATGGTTTCCATATTGTTTGTTTCCTTGTGATTTCTCTTAGGCCGCGCTAGTGGGGCTCCCGCCCCGTTTTTTGTTAATCGCAACGCAAGTAAGCATCCATGCAGCATTGCACGGTGCGGCCATCCATGGCCGCCCGTTCGCTGCACGCAGCTCACCTCCGCCTCTACGCGCGGCGTTATCCGTCTCATTGAAAAAATTTCAATCCCGTCTCAAATTATCCGAGAGCGAAATCGGTGTCGGATAACGCCAAACAATAATGTACGAGGATACAATAAACGTTAAGATGGTTGCAAACTGAATTAAATTATAGGCCGCATCTCCAATTACCATGCGATCTTTCGCCACATAAGCAACCAACAATGAAAACTCGGATATTTGCCCTAATCGTACTCCAATTTCTAATGCACGCTTGGCTTCTTCTTGTGTGCGACGCAACAACAACCAAAAAACACCGGGTTTAATCAACAAGGTTAAACTTGCCAATATCAACGCAGGAATATAAATATCGCTGACCATGCCAAAATTTAATGTGGCTCCTAAAGCAAAAAAGAACATCACTAAAAAGAAATCGCGCAAGGGCTTTAAGCTTTCTGCAATGAACAATGAAATCGGACTGGTTGCAATGGAAACACCAGCAATAAAAGCACCGATCTCGTGCGACAAACCTATCATGTAGGAAAGTTCGGCGATGCCCAAACACCAACCAATCGCCACTAAAAATATGTATTCTTGAATGCGATCAAATCGTTCAATCAATTTAATCAACACAAAACGTTCAAACATCCAACAAAATACAATCACTGCGGGCAACCCTAACACAATCTTCGCAATATCCACCACATGCAACCCATCACCACCTACTGCTTCAAGCCCCATGATAACAATAATGGCAATGATGTCTTGTAACAACAAGATGCTGATAACAATTTCACCCGTACGTTGATGATGCAAAATAGTTGTCGGTAATAACTTCAACCCAATGATGGTGGATGAAAACATTAGGGTGGATCCAATCACCATACTTTCGCCCTGAGAAAATCCAAACAACACAGAAACACCGTAACCAATCACACCGAATAAAAATGAACTGACCAACGTAATTACGGTTGTATTTTTAATCAAATGAATGAGGTTTTTCGGATCGAGGTTTAAGCCTAACAAGAACAACAAAAAGATAATGCCAATATCGGATAAATTCGCCAATAACGTCGGATCGCTGACCCATTGCGTTCCCCAAGGCCCTAAAATAGCGCCCAATGCAATGTAGGCGACAATGAGCGATTGACGCGTCAACAGCGCTAATGTGGCTAATACGGAAGCCCCGGCAAAAATTAAGAAGATATAAAATACAAGAGGTTGTTCAAGCATGCTCAGAGTATATCAGAAAAAACAAGGGGTTATAATGCTTGTGCAAGAGTTATCAAACTGATAAACTATATATATGGCCTATAGAATGTATTAGAGGTATCTATGCCAGAACCTAGCCTTTCTCAAGTCGTATCCCGCGTCCTGAGGGAATTGCCCCCAGAAGCCCAGCCTAAACTTGATGATATCCGCGCCTATTTTTCCGATCCTAATTTTAAGCCGAATGAAGGCATTACATTATTCTTTATGATATTGAATATGATCGCCCTCAAAGTCATTGAAGAACAAAACGCACTCGCACAAAAAGGTAACGATAAAATGCTCAGCGTAGATGACCTGGCAGATGCAGCGGTGGAAGTTTTAGTCCAAGTTTTAGATCAAGCTAAAGTAAATCCCAACGATCTGCAACGTTTTAATAACTTAATACAAATAGGAAACTTTCGTGTCTCAGATAAGTTATCCAATAGCCTTAACGATCAAAAAAAATTCGACGCCATGGACGAACAATGCAAAAAAATAAATGGATTGATTGGAGTAAAAGATATGGCAGAGGACGGAACCCCTGATTTTATCCATGGCAACCCAACCAAACGCTCAGTAAAGGAAGTATTGACTCCCGCCCAGGGTTTAGTTGGCTATAGGGTTACTCAATTTTGTACTTACCTTACTGAAGCACAGAGGATTTTGGCTAGACATCAAGCATTAACTGAATTGCGTGTCATTGTTGAAGATATCTTAGACTCAATAAGTGAATATCCTGAATATTCTATATGTGTAAAGGCAGCATTTCTTGAAATGAAACATACATTATCTAATCAACAGTTGAACGATTCCCAAAAAGCCGAAGGGGTTGTAAATATTTTTAAAAGGGATGGAGCCATCATTAAAGCCGAATTAAAACCAGAAAAAGCTTCCCGCTTTATGAATATTATGCGAGCAATCTTCAGCATCTTCTTTTTTAATCTTAAACCAACGCCACAAGCTGCGACTGGAAAACTTCTCACTACGATGAAAAACATGGAAGGACAGCAAGCACATTTAAACACTTCGGAATCGCAATCTTCTGGAACATCTCAGTCACCTCCAAAATCTCACGGAGCGTAAGTGAGATCATAAAATCCATCGCTCAGCTGATCGCTCGTTAACACTCGCGCTCTGACTCGAGATGAGTGGTAAGCGCCGGTCGGAGCGCGAGCGTCAGCGAGCGATCAGGTGGGTTGAAGACTGATGCACATCTTAGCACTCGAGATGAGCGGTAAGCGCCGGTCGGAGCGCGAGCGTCAGCGAGCGATCAGGTGGGTTGAAGATTGATGCACATCTTAGCACTCGAGATGAGCGGTAAGCGCCAGTCGGAGCGCGAGCGTCAGCGAGCGATCAGGTGGGTTGAAGATTGATGCACATCATTGAACAATGTCGCGCGCAATACCATCAGCATGCCGTGTGTATTCACACGGTATTCCTTTTAGCACTCGAGATGAGCGGTAAGCGCCGGTCTGAGCGCGAGCGTCAGCGAGCGATCAGGTGGGTTGAAGATTGATGCACATCTTAGCACTCGAGATGAGCGGTAAGCGCCAGTCGGAGCGCGAGCGTCAGCGAGCGATCAGGTGGGTTGAAGATTGATGCACATCATTGAACAATGTCGCGCGCAATACCATCAGCATGCCGTGTGTATTCACACGGTATTCCTTCAACAGCCGCCGGGAATGATACAGGTCGGTGCGGAAGCGACATCACCGTCTGAAGCCATCCAACCAAATTCACCCAGGGGTGTTGAGAAAGGATCATTCATCGCATGTACTTGTTGTGGAGAAGGTTTCGGATTACCGGGTTGCGCACGATACCAACGACCCGACAAATACTCACCCTCTTTTTGTATCGGCGGATGATAATTCCCCAAACCATCGAAATAGCCTTCCGATACATAGGCGGTTTGAAATTGCGCCGGTTGATAATAACCCGGATAACTGTAATGCCCACTCCCAGCGGCACAACCCGCCAAAAAGATGACGAATAATGTAGCAATGATATTTTTCATCTGCTGAGTATATCACACGACCCTGACATCTCAATCCTCCAGCGACAACAACGATGCGTTACCGCCCATTGCTGCTGTATTGATCGAAATGACTTTCTCATTTACCAAGCGGAATAAATAATGCGGGCCCCCAGCTTTCGGACCTGTTCCTGATAACCCTTGCCCACCAAAAGGTTGTGAACCGACGACCGCGCCAATCATGGTACGATTCACGTAAATATTCCCAGCATGAATGGATTCTGCAATATAAGCGTAATGATTCTGAATACGCGAGTGCATGCCGAATGTTAAACCAAATCCCGTGCTATTAATTTCATTCACCGTTTCATCCAATTTTTTGCCTTTAAAACGAAGCACATGTAATATCGGCCCAAATACTTCACCATGCAACGTTTTAATTGTATCGATTTCAATCAACGTTGGTGGAACATAACAACCTTCTTTTGCAGTCTCATTTAATTTTGATTGGTAAATCGAGAAACCTTGTTGACGCATCAACGCAATGTGTTGATTCAGCTGTTGTTGTGCATGCACATCAATTACCGGCCCTATATCTGTTGCAATATCCGATGGATTTCCAACAATTAAAATATCCATTGCACCTTTAATTAATGTAATCAACGCATCATAAATATCTTCTTGTATGAATAACACACGCAATGAAGAACAACGTTGTCCCGCAGAATCAAATGCCGATACAATAATATCTTGTGTCACTTGCTCTAATAAGGCAGATGAATCCACTATCATTGCATTTTGTCCGCCCGTTTCCGCAACAAAAGGTACAATGGGTCCAGTCTTTTTCGCTAATGTTTGATTAATTGTATGTGCTACTTGCGTGGAACCGGTGAACATAACACCTGCCACATCCGGATGTGAAAGCAATGTATCACCTATTTCATCACCTGAACCTAATACCAATTGCAACACATCACGAGGTAATCCTGCTTCATAAAACAATTGAACCGCTTTATGCACAATGATGGGTGTTAATTTCGATGGTTTTGCAATCACCGTATTACCTGAGACTAACGCCGCAGCTAATTGTCCAGTAAATATCGCCAATGGAAAATTCCATGGACTGATAGTAACCAATACACCGCGACCTTGATAAACAATTTGATTACACTCCCCTGTCACACTGGGTAACGTTTCGGGTATTGTAAAATGTTTTTCAGCTTGTTCGGCATAATATCGACAATAATCCACCGCTTCACGTACTTCATTGATGGCATTTAATAATGTTTTCCCTGATTCGCTTATTAACAAAGCAATGAATTCGTGATGATGCTTTTCCAGCGTATCGGCCATTTGATGAAGTATTTTTGCCCGATGTTGTACGGATGTTTTATGCCATGTGAAATAAGCTTTTCTTGCTGATAAAAATACCTGTTGAATACCTTCATGAGTGATTGATTTCGTAATATATTTATCTGATGAAACATGATTCAATTGCGCTTGTAAATGTTTCATGGTGGTGACATCTGTGACATTGATACCCATAGAATTTTTTCTCTCGGGCATGAAAATATCTGTCGGCAAACATATACTAGGGTTTTCCTTATCTTTAAGTTCCCTCAATTTTTGAGCGGGATTTTGAACCAATGTATCTATATTTTCTTTAACATTCGCTGCCTGATGAATAAATGATGTATTCGCGCCATTTTCTAATAAGCGTCGAACTAAATAAGCTAATAAATACCGATGACCACCCACAGGCGCATAAACGCGGCATTTCAATCCTTCTTCTGCCAGTAATTGATCATACAATGATTCACCCATACCTTGTAATCGTTGCATTTCAAAGTTTGTTCCCTTGGGAACTTGATTCAAAATAAACGCAGCTGTATAAGCATTGTGCGTTGCAAATTGCGGATAAATAATATCAGCGTGCTTAATCATTTTTTGCACACAAACCATGTACGATACATCCGTCGACATTTTTCGCGTATAAACGGGGTAATAAGGTAATCCCATGATTTGTGCTTGTTTAATTTCGTAGTCCCAATAAGCGCCCTTCACCAAACGTATCTTTAATTTTCGCTGGGTTCTTTTTGCTAGATCTAATAAAAAGTCTAATTGTGCAAGCGCACGTTTTTGATAAGCTTGAACGGCTATTCCCAAGCCTTGCCAATCACTCAGATCATGATCTTCGGCCAGCTGTTGCAATAACGTTAATGTTAATTCAAGTTTATCGGCTTCTTCCGCATCAATCGTAAACTCTACATCACGATGCTTTGCCAATAATGCCAGCTCTTTTAATTTTGGATAAAGATAAACAAACTGCTCTTTCCAACGATTGAATCGGAACGTCGGACTTAATGCTGTTAATTTAATGGATATACTAGCATCCTTTCCAATCCTTTCAATCGCATGTTTGTACAATTTAAAATAGTAATCCGCTTGCTCAAGCGTACAAGCGGATTCACCCAACATATCATATGAAAAAAGATATCCTTTGGATTCCATGGGTTGCGAACGCATCAACGCTTCTTCAATGGTTTCACCCAAAACAAATTTTTTATCCAGCAATTCCATGGCTTGTTTAGCGGCAGCACGAGTCATGGGTGCCAAGAAACGAAACCAATGATGTTGCGTGATTTTATCCGCAATAAGCGCATCGACCGTAGGTGTGTCAGGAATACGTAACAACGCTTCTGCCAAACACATCAGCGCAATGCCTTTATCGCTCGATAAATCAAAAGCCGAAAGAAAATTATCCTTGCGTAAATTTTTAATCCAATGATTGGCTAATTGTTCTGTTTGCTGTTGTTGTTCGGACGTGAACGCTAATTCATCCAGCAATGATTCAACGCATGTTGACTCATTTTTCTTCAATGCATCATGAAGCGTTTCTAACTTGAAATTCATGCTGATGACCTACGGTGCAACGGTCACTTTTTTCACCTGACGTTGCTGAATTTCTTGTATTTCACGCGCATTGGGTTCTAAACCTAATTTTTCATAGGTTTTCTTATCTTCTTTGGCGTAATATTGTGGATGTTGCAACACATACCACGCAAACCCTTCGGTATAAGGAGGTGTTGTCAATGATCCCGTATAATAGTAATAACTCAAATTTTCGGGTAATAAATCACGTACATTCACACTGATTTGCCCTTCAGCGGGAGGCACTTCAATGGCATCAAACATGGCTTCGATAGCAGGATTCTCCTGACCGTATTCATACATCACAGCTATCACCGCATATTCATCGTCATCGCTGCGATTTACAAAGTGTATTTCCATCGGTGCATGTTTACCATTAATTTCATGTTCACCCGGAACATGCCAATGCCATTGTATTAAGTAATAGGGTTTTCCATCAATCACAATACTGTTGTCTTTTTGACGTTCAACCGGAATCTTTTCTTTAAATACATAACCATTATTTTCGAAATTTAACGCAGTTTGACCATAATGAATTTCCAACGGCGGAAGATCTGCATCCATAGGAGCAATAATATCGACCGGTGATTGGTAGTTACCCTGAGATGTATAACCGTAATCGGTGGTTACTTCAGACCAATATTCCGTCGGTTGACCTTCTTTTTCAAGTTTTGTAGCAAGGTGTTTTTCAACTAGATCGCAAGCGACTAATAGAAAGGTTGGAATGAGTAATGTAAGTAATATTCGTTTTTTTATAACCATGATATATCTCCTTAAAATCTTAGGCTCATCACATCCGCTCGCCAGCCGAGCGGCTCTGTTTTAGGCTCATCACATCCGCTTGTATCGTCATTGCGATCCCTGTCTTGATCTCGTCATTGCGAGCCCGGAGGGCGAAGCAATCCATTCTGACCCAGTTGTGGATTGCTTCGGCCCTTTGGGCCTCGCAATGACGACTCATCACGCTATTTCTTCGGCATATATAAATCTGTAATGGTCCCTTCAAATGCTTCCGTTGCCATTGCAATCGTTTCCGAGAACGTCGGATGGGGATGAATGGTCAAGGCGATATCTTCGGCATCGCAACCCATCTCAATCGCCAATGCTGCTTCGGAAATCAAATCGCCCGCATGAACACCGACAATTCCCACACCCAATAATTGTTCCGTATCTTTATCATAGACGACTTTGGTCAATCCTTCTGAACGATC